>JAGATY010000046.1 GCA_017621035.1 Bacteroides sp.
CAACAATCAACTCCCAACTATCAACTATCCACCATCAACTATCAACTACCACCTATCAACTCTCAACTATATCATTCCATTCTCAAAGAGTACTGGGGTTACGACAACTTCCGCGGTATTCAGGAGGAGATTATCTGCAGCATCGGAGCCGGAAAAGACACCCTCGGACTGATGCCTACGGGAGGTGGTAAGTCCATCACCTTCCAGGTTCCGGCATTGACCAAGGAGGGCATGTGCCTGGTAGTAACCCCACTCATTGCCCTGATGAAAGACCAGATAGCCCACCTCAGAGAGCGAGGCATACGTGCACTGGCCATCCACTCCGGCATGAACCGACAGGAGATTGTCACTACGCTGGAGAACGCTATCTTCGGCAACTACAAGTTTCTCTACATTGCCCCCGAACGACTGGGCACAGACATCTTCCGCACCAAGCTACGAAAGATGCACATCAGCATGATTACCGTAGACGAGAGTCACTGCATATCGCAATGGGGCTACGACTTCCGCCCCGCCTATCTGCAGATTGCCGAGCTACGGGAGCTGCTTCCGAACGTGCCCGTACTGGCCCTGACTGCCACAGCCACCCCTGCCGTGGTACAGGACATCCAGGAAAAGCTGCACTTCCGGGTACCCAACGTGTTCCGCATGAGCTTCAAGCGGGAGAATCTGACCTACATTGTAAGAAAGACAGAGGACAAGCAGAAGGAGCTTCAGCACATCTTACATAGCGTGGCGGGGAGTGCCATCGTCTACACCCGCAGCAGAGCCAACACCCGCGAGGTGTGCGAACTGCTGCAAAAGAGTGGCTTTACCGGCGAGTACTACCACGCCGGACTGAACAACGCCGAGAAGGACCTCCGCCAGTTGCGCTGGCAAAACGGTACCAGTCGCGTCATGGTGGCCACCAACGCCTTCGGCATGGGCATCGACAAGCCGGACGTACGACTGGTGATTCACTGGGACATGCCCGACTCGCTGGAGGCCTACTTTCAGGAAGCCGGACGAGCCGGACGTGACGGGCAGCGAGCTTATGCCGTAATCTTGAACGACGGGTCAGAAGCCGTGAGCCTGCGCAGACGCATCAGTGACACCTTCCCTGAGAAGGCATACGTGCGCGAGGTGTACGAACAAGTGCAATACTACTATCAGATGGCCATGGGAGACGGACTGGGATGCCGGAGAGACTTCGACATAGAGGACTTCTGCCGGAAATTCAGGCGATACCCGGTGCAGGTACACAGTGCACTGAAACTGCTCACACTGGCCGGCTATCTGGAGTACATCGACGACCAGGAGAGTGCCTCCTCCCTGCACTTCATTGCTTCACGCGAAGACCTCTACCGGCTGCAAGGACTCGGGACAGAGGCCGAAACCCTCATCAACGTGGTGCTCCGTCAGTACACCGGACTGTTTACCTCCTACGCCATCATCAACGAACAACTGCTGGCCACCCTGACCGGTCTGAACCGTCAGCAGGTCTATCAGCAGCTGATTCGCCTGAGCAAACTGCAAGTGGTGAAGTACATTCCGCGCAAGCAGACACCTTATATAATCTACACGCGCGAGCGACAACCGGCCGACACACTGCAACTGCCTGCCGCCATCTACGAAGAACGACGCGAGCGCATGAGTAACCGGATAGAGGCCACCATCCGCTATCTGACCAACGACAAAACCTGTCGCAGCACCCAACTGCTGGAATACTTTGGCGAAGAGAGCCCGGAACGGTGCAAACGCTGTGACACCTGCATCGCACAAAAGAAAGCGTCATCGACATAAACATTCAAAACACATATTACTTATGAGCATTTTTAAAGCCTTATTCTCTAAGAAAAAAGAAGAGACAACCTCTGCAACCTCTAAAGAGGAAGAGAAGAAGTTCGACATTCTGAAGTACGACGGTATGCGTGCCCAACGCATCGGGCGTCCGGACTATGCAGAGAAGTGCTACACACAAGCCCTGGAGTTGCAACAAGATTTTGAAACCATGGGCTATCTGGCACAACTATACGTACAGACCAACCGCCACGAAGAGGCTCGCAAGCTGCTGCTAGAGATGAGTGAGCTGGAACCTTCGCATCTGCAGACCCGCCTGAATCTCACCTCTGTCTGCTATGCCTTGGAGGACTATACCGGCACTACCGAAGCCGCCAAACAAGCATTAGCACTGCAACCGGAGAACACAACAGCCTACCTCTTTCTGGCCAAAGCAGCCCATCGCACGGGTGACGACATCATGAGCATTGCCCATCTCACCAAGTGCATCATGACCGATGAAACCATTACGGAGGCTCGGTTACTGCGTGCAGAAGTGTTGCTCTCGCTGGCGCAGACAGAAGAGGCACAGAAAGACATTGAAGCCGTGCTGGCCATTGACGAGCAAGACGAAGCCGCCCTACTCCTCCGTGCCTTCCTGCATCTCCGCCAAGGAAAACCGGCAGAAGCAGAAGCCGACTACCGACTGGTCATTGCCCTGAACCCCTTCTGCGAGCAGGCCTACACCGAGTTGGGCATGCTGCTCACTCAGCAGGAACGCGCAGAAGAGGCCATCGAGGTACTGAACGATGCCATTGAGCAGAACCCCTCATCGGCTGCCGCCTATCGGGAACGCGGTCGGGCTTATATGGCTCTCGGCAACAAGGAACAGGCTGCCCAAGACATGAAGCAAAGTCTGGAACTGGCACCGGAACAGGCAGAAGCCTTGAATGGCAACTTCGGCAACCAACCGCTGGTACAACAGACCAATGTGCTGGGATTGTAACATAAACATTTAAAACACCAACATCATGAAAAAAACGATTCTATTGCTGACTCTTCTCTTCTTGGGAATCAGCCTACAGGCTCAGACGGCGAATGACTCCATTCACGCCCTCTTTATCGGTAACAGCTACACGGCCTACAACGGCATGGCCTATATGGTACGAAAACTGGCACACTCGCAAGACAAGAAACTGGTGGTACGCCGCCTTACTCGTGGTGGAGCCTACATGCGTGAGCTGGTCAAGGACGAACGCATCTTGAAAGCACTGCGTGAGGAGCAATGGAACTTCGTGGTCTTCCAGGAGCAGAGTCGTGCCCCGGCTGCCGAGCCCGAAAAGGTAGAGAGAGAGGTCTATACAGCTGCTTACTCTCTGGACAGTTTGCGCCGAGAGCATCAGCCCAATGCCAAGAGCTACTTCTACATGACCTGGGGACGCAACAACGATGAGTATGACGATGTACAACGTCGGCTGTCAGTAAGCTACCTGGAGATGGCTCGCCGCCAAGAGGCCACCTGTGCCCCCGTCGGTCTGGCTTGGCAACGGGTACGACATGAGCGTCCCGACCTGCCACTGCACAATCCGGACAAGAGCCACCCCACTCCGCTAGGCTCCTATCTTACGGCTTGCGTCTTCTACTGCACCTTCTTTAACGAGCCTTGTGAGAGCGACTGGTACGACAAACTCTCCAAATCGGACGCCCTCTACCTGCAACGCATTGCCACAGAAGTGGTGATGGAACACGGCAATCGCTGGAAGTTTCAGGAGAAAGATGTCCGCCGCGTCAGTGTCCTGTGCTACAACGTACACAACTGCATCGGCCTGGACAAGAAGCGCGACTACAACCGCATTGCCCGCACCATCATTGATGCTGCACCCGACGTGGTTGCCCTGCAAGAGCTGGACAGCGTTACCCAACGCAACAACGGTGTGTATGCCTTGGGAGAATTGGCCCGCATTACCGGTCTGCACCCCATTTTTGCACCGGCCATCAACTTCAGCGGCGGTAAGTATGGTATAGGCGTGTTGTGCCGAGAAGTTCCGCTCAGCCACCGCATTGTTCCCATGCCCGGACGAGAAGAAGAGCGTGCACTACTGATAGTCGAGTTCAAGGAGTACGTATTCTGTTGCACCCACCAGTCGTTGACGGCAGCAGACCAAGAAGCCTCGGTACAACTGATTGCAGAGGCACTGCAAGGCATCGAGAAGCCCATCATCCTGGCAGGAGACATGAACTCCACGCCGAAAGACAAGGTTCAGAAGAAGCTTCGCAAACTCTTCACTCCGCTTACACCCGCCAACGTCTGCACCTTCCCTGCCGATAAGCCCGACCGTGTGCTGGACTACATCTATGGCTATCGCAAGAACGGCTACAAACTGACAGCAGAAAAGGCTCAAGTAATCTACGAGCCGGTGGCATCAGACCATCGTCCCATACAAACCTTGGTGCGCATAGAAAGTAAATAGTCAAAAAAAACGGGCTATTAGTGAAAAAAAGTCGTGTATAGCTGTTGCATTTAAAAGAATTGTATTACATTTGCCGCATAATTTTAAACAAAGCGACAGCATGACACTATTTGCACACACATATTACTTCTTTTCCTACTTTTACTTTAGCAGAGAAGCCGGGCGGGAGTTTGTATGTGTTGAGTGACAGCAACGCTTAAGAACTTGAGAAGAAAGATTAAGCAATATATCGAATCCCGCCTTATTCAAAGACGGGATTCTTTATTATCACTTAGAGCAGAAACAACGTATGAAACGTATAGCCATACAAGGAGCATTGGGTTCATTCCACGACGTGGCGGCACACCGCTACTTTGCCGATGAAGAGATTGAACTAATCTGCTGCAACACCTTCGAGGAGTTGTTTGAAGCCATCCGCAAAGATAGTCAGGTGATTGGCTTCTGCGCCATCGAGAACACCATTGCAGGCAGCTTGTTGCACAACTACGAACTGCTGAAGCAAAGCAACGTGCAGATTGTGGGCGAACAGAAGCTTCGCATCTCACACAGCATCTGCTGCCTGCCGGAAGAGGACTGGAGCGATTTGACGGAAGTAAACTCCCACCCCATCGCCCTGATGCAGTGCCGAGAATTCCTCAGTCAACATCCCGAGATGAAAGTAGTAGAGACCGAAGACACCGCCCAAAGTGCCGAATTCATCAAGCAACGCCACCTGAAAGGACATGCAGCCATCTGTGCCAAAGCAGCTGCAGAGATGTACGGCATGAAGGTGCTGCAAGAGGGCATCGAAACCAACAAGCACAACTTCACCCGTTTTCTGGTGGTAGCCGACCCCTGGCAGGTGGATGAGTTGAACAGGTATCGCCACAAGGAGATAAACAAAGCAAGCATGGTTTTCACCCTGCCGCATACCGAAGGAAGCCTCTCACAAGTGCTCTCTATCCTATCTTTCTACCGCATCAGCTTAAGCAAGATTCAATCACTGCCCATCATCGGGCGCGAGTGGGAGTATCAGTTCTACGTGGACATCGTGTTCGACAATGTACTCAGATACAAACAGTCCATCAATGCCATCACCCCACTGACCAAAGAACTTAAAATACTTGGAGAATATGAAGAAGGAAACTCAGCCTACGAATAAGATACAGCCGGCCGACAGATTGGCCAACGTAACAGAATACTACTTCAGCCGTAAGCTGAAAGAGGTGGCAAAGATGAATGCCGAAGGAAAAGAAGTCATCAGTCTGGGTATCGGCAGTCCCGACATGCCCCCCTCCAAAGAGACCATCGACCGCTTGTGCCTGGAGGCCAATAATCCCGACGGACACGGCTACATGCCTTACATCGGTATTCCTGAACTCAGAGAAGCCTTTGCCAAGTGGTACAAGAAGTGGTACAACGTGGACTTGGATGCTCAAACAGAGATTCAGCCGCTAATCGGTTCCAAAGAGGGCATTCTGCACGTAACGCTTGCCTTCGTCAATCCGGGCGAACAAGTATTGGTTCCCAATCCCGGCTATCCGACATACACCTCCCTCAGCCGCATCTTGGGAGCAGAGATTGTCAACTACGACCTCCAGGAAGAAAACGGTTGGATGCCCGACTGGGAACAACTGGAGGCTATGGACACCAGTCGTGTGAAACTGATGTGGACCAACTATCCCAATATGCCGACAGGTGCCAACGCCACTCCGGAGCTGTACGAGCGACTGGTTGACTTTGCACGCCGCAAGAACATTGTCATCGTCAACGACAATCCCTACAGCTTCATCCTGAACGACAATCCCATCAGCATCTTAAACGTGCCGGGAGCCAAAGAGTGCTGCATCGAGTTCAACTCCATGAGCAAGAGCCACAACATGCCCGGCTGGCGTATCGGAATGCTGGCTTCCAACGCTGAGTTCATCCAGTGGGTGCTGAAGGTAAAGAGCAACATAGATAGCGGTATGTTCCGCGCCATGCAACTGGCAGCAGCCACGGCACTGGAGGCCGAAACAGACTGGTACGAAGGCAACAACAAGAACTACCGCAACCGTCGTGCACTGGCCGAAGCCATCATGGATGCCCTGGGCTGCACGTACGAAAAGAAGCAGGTGGGCATGTTCCTTTGGGGACGCATTCCCGACAGCTGTGCCGACGTGGAGGAGCTGACCGAGCGAGTGTTACACAAGGCTCGTGTGTTCCTTACCCCCGGATTCATCTTCGGTAGCAATGGCAAGCGATACATCCGCATATCACTCTGCTGCAAGGATGACAAACTGGCCGAGGCACTTCAACGAATCAAAGAAAACATCAAGTAACAAATCATAAATCACAACCATATGGAACTACAATTAGAACCCATCAAGCTGCAAGGCCTTGAAGAAGGTCGTCCGCTGGTCATTGCCGGCCCCTGCAGCGCAGAAACAGAAGAACAAGTTATGGACACTGCCCGCCAACTGGCAAGCAAGGGCGTTAAGATATTCCGCGCAGGCATCTGGAAACCACGCACCAAACCGGGAGGTTTCGAAGGCGTAGGCGTGGAAGGTCTTGCCTGGCTGAAGCGCGTGAAGCAGGAAACCGGCATGTATGTGGCTACCGAAGTGGCTACCGCCAAGCACGTGTTTGAGGCACTGAAGGCAGGAGTAGACCTGCTCTGGATTGGTGCACGCACCACTGCCAACCCCTTTGCCGTGCAAGAGATTGCCGACGCACTGAAAGGTGTAGACATTCCTGTGCTGGTAAAGAATCCCGTGAACCCCGACCTCGAGCTTTGGATTGGCGCCATGGAGCGTATCAACCAGGCCGGCATCAAGCAACTGGGAGCCATCCACCGCGGATTCAGCAGCTACGATAAGACCATCTACCGCAACCTGCCTCAGTGGCACATCCCCATCGAGCTGCGTCGTCGCATTCCGGCTCTGCCCATCATTTGCGACCCGAGCCACATTGGTGGTCGTCGTGAACTGGTTGCTCCGCTTTGTCAGCAAGCCATGGACTTGGGCTTCGACGGTATCATTGCCGAAAGTCACTGCAACCCCGACTGTGCCTGGAGCGATGCCAAGCAACAGGTTACTCCTGACGTGCTCGACTACATCCTCAACCTGCTGGTTATCCGTAAAGAGCATCAAACCACCGAAAACCTCACCGAGCTGCGTAAGCAAATCGACGAGTGTGACAACGACCTCATTCAGATTCTCTCCAAGCGTATGCGTGTAGCCCGCGAAATCGGTACCTACAAGAAGGAGCACAACATGACCATCCTGCAAACCGGTCGCTACAACGAGATTCTGGACAAGCGTGGCTCACAAGGCGCATTGTGCGGCATGGATGGAGACTTCATCAAGAAGGTGTTTGAAGCCATCCACGAAGAGAGTGTACGCCAACAGATGGAAATAATAAATAAGTAAAGACAATTGATTATGTAGCCTTTTAGATTTACGATTTAGTGATTGAACATTAGCAAGGAGTTCCTTAATCCCCCTCTACGAGGGGGTGGCACGTAGTGACGGGGGAGGTTAATCCACTTTATGAGTCGAGGAATATCACCTTCTTGTTAATTCTCAACTTAGTTTAACCTCCCC
>JAGATY010000047.1 GCA_017621035.1 Bacteroides sp.
ACAGAATATTTCTATTAAATTTGCGTCAGTCATGGGAGTGATTTTTATTTGTAACACTTTGATTTTGACACTATAAAGATACAAATAAATTTTCACTCCCACTACTTTTTATGATACTTTCTTATACCGAACTCACGTTTTTTTAGGACGGGTGAGAGTTGATAGGTGATAGGTGAGAGTTGATAGGTGAGAGTTGATAGTTAGTTTCTCTGTGCCCCACCCCTCGCAAGAAACGCTTTGCTTGGGGATTGAATAAAACACAGAGACACGGAGATGCAGAGTTTTTGGTAAAAACACGGTAGTTTCATCAAATGAATGCCGACGGTATAAAAAAAGTGGCTATTCTCACGAACAGCCACTTCTTAATATCCATTTCTTAATATACTCCCACAAGTAGAAAGTATCTGATTAATTGATTTATTGCTCTACTTGCTGAGTTTTCCTGTCGATGGAAGGATGATTTACCAGAACCGATTCTTTTCCGGATTGTACTCAAAGCCCACTTCCTTCAATTTTCTCTCCAGCTCTGCCCTGTTCAGTTGCAGGTCTTCGCAGAGTTCATTCAGAGATGAGTAACAATCTCGCAGTTTCATGTTGACGTAACTGTACAACATCATTGGATCGTTGGGTAACTCCTTCATCTTTTTTCCTTAAAAGAACTAATACCTTTATTTATTACCTTATCTTGCTATTTTTTACTAAAACCGATACAAATGTACGGCATTTCAGTCTACCGTCAACAAGAGATGATGATTTTTTGTTCGGCATTTTATGCTATCGTTTGCGCTGGTTCAGCAGGACGTAAATTATTACCGGTGCACCTATCATCGGCGTTACGGCATTTAAGGGTATGATGCCCGACTGCCCGGGTAGCACGCAGAGCAGGTTGCAAAGCAGTGCAACAGCTCCTCCCGAAAGCATGGTGACGGGCAGCAATGACTTATGATTGGCCGTCCCCATCAGCAGCCTGGCCACGTGCGGAACGGCCAAGTCGATGAAAGCAATCGGTCCGCAGAAGGCCGTGGTTGCAGCCGTAAGCAGTCCTGTTACTAAGAGAAGATGGTTTCGGACGCGCTTTGTGTTGATGCCCAGGCTTTCTGCATAGCGGTCTCCCAGCAACAAGGCATTCAGCGGTTTTATCAGCAGCAGTGCTCCCACCAGACCGGCAACGGTCACCAATGCAAAGGCCGGCATCTGTTCAAGCGACACTCCGCCGAAGTTTCCCAATCCCCAAACCATGTACGATTGCACTCCCTCGGCCGTTGCAAAGAAGTTTAACAGCGAGATGAGTGACGATGCAATGTAACCAATCATAATGCCGGCTATGAGCAGAATCACACTGTTGCGTATCAGAGTAGAGAGAAAGAGTATCAACGCCAGCACCGTCATGGCTCCCACAAAGGCTCCCAACAGCACAGAGAAGAAACCCGAGAGGGTGAATGCTCCGGTTGTCAGACTGCCTCCAAACAGCAACATCACCAGCGCCACACCGAGGCTGGCACCCGAATTGATGCCTAAGATGGAGGTTCCGGCCAACGGATTGCGGAACGACGTCTGCAACATCAGACCGCAAGCTGCCAGTGCCGAGCCGCACAACAGTGCCGTTAAAGCCTGCGGAAGGCGCGACTCCCACACAATGAAAGCCCATCCCGCCTTCACCTCCTCTGCCCCCGTAAGAGCATTCCACACCTCCTTGGGAGGAATGGAAACCGACCCCAACAGCAGATTCAAAGCAAACAGCAGCACGATGCAACCGAGCAGAATCAATCCATATTTTAATCCTTTTGACATGCTGTCTTACAGTTTTAAAGTTTTGCCGACTCAACGCTAGGACAAAAGAAGAATGAAGAATGAAGAATTGTTTATTCTTTCAGCGGACAAAAGTAGCGCAAACTGTCCGAAAGTTCTAGTTCGGGATGGAAAATCTTTATATAATCGCCCAATAAATAGTCGGGACGGAAGGGAGCCTCTTCGTAATAAGGCACCTTGGCGGTGTTACATCCGTAGACCTTCCGCTGCTTAAAAGCCTTCAGGGCAGTGTATCCCACAAACTCTTTCTCCAGGTCGCGATAGGTCATGTCGTGCGAGGGATGGTTGTAACGAATAAGCCAGATGTCTGCCTCGCCTGCCTTATCGAAGACCGATTCAAAGGAGAGAGGCACCGACCCACTGTGAGTATCGGCCGCAAAGGCGTAGTCGATGTGTGCATCACTATAGAGGCGACCTATGTAACTACGGCCTCCCGGCATGTACCAGGTAGAGGCCGTCTTCAGGTCGGGCAGTACCGAGAGACGACTCTCCGAGTTACTTGCCTGCCGTTTCAGTGCCAGATAGTTGGCCTCAATCTGCGAGAAGAGGCTGTCGGCATCGGCTTCCGCTCCCACCAGTCGGCCATAAAAGCGCATCCACTCTGCACGTCCGAGGGGAGATGTCTCCATATAGTCGGCACACGCAATGATAGGAATATTCAGTTTCTCTACTCTTCCGTAGCCACCACTGTTCTCAAAGGGGGATAGGAGGATGGCATCGGGATGCAGGTCGATAACGGCCTCGATGTCGGGATTCAGCGCATCGCCACAATCCTTCACTCTCCCCTCTTCCACGGCTTTATGTATCTCTTCGATGTTCAGATACTTCAAATCACACACTCCGCCGATACGATGCAGTCCTCCCAACCGGTGCAAAAGGCTGCAATGTACCGATGAATAGAACAGTGCGTTACTGAGAGGAGTGCGCACAACCACTCCTTCGGGCAGGTTTGCAGGCAGTGGAGCCGATGCTTCCACCAGAAGATAGGTACCCAATGTCTGCACCGTGTCCCACGGATTGCGCAGTATCACTTTTGTAAAGTCCGCATACTCCACCATCTTTAAGTTGGAGGCATAACGCAACGAAATAGTGTCGCCCCCGACACTGTGTGCGGCAGATTGCCTACCGACACAGGACGAGAGCGACGCAGCGGACAGTAAAATTATGGTCAAAAAAAGATTCTTCATGCAAACCGACTGCTACTTCAGGAAAGTCATGTACACAGCGCCTACACCTACATCATACTTCTTCACCAGGTCGCCGTTGGTTTCATACTCAGCCACATAGCCCGGAGTACTGTATGAAGCATAGCCATCCACCAAGTTGTAAGAGGTGATAAAGATGCGTCCATCAGTAGGATGCACGGCAATGCCTGCGGGAGAATCCACGGGAGTGTTCACAAAAGATTGTTTTGTTACTGAACCTGTTGTAGTGCTGTATGCTTTGTAGGTCACTTCTGTTGCACCCCAAGGAGAGTTAATGGTGTAAAGGGTGTTGCCGGAGACAGTCATCATAGTGGCACTGATTCCCATGTCTGTTGCCACGTCACTGCTGTTTATCTTCCAAATGGAAGCAGGATTAGCACCGTAATCTCCCATACAGAGCAGCAGAACGTTACCGGAAGCATCGGCTCCAATCTTAGTCGGGTTGATGCCTACATCAATCATTTTCTTCTCGGTCATAGTACTTAAATCAATCTTCGACACGCTCTTACCGTTGGCATATCCGTTACTCCAGTTCAATCCGTCTGAGTTCACCACATAAAGGAAACCATTGGTGATAGCCATCTCTTCGGGATTAGGACCTACTGCCACGGTCTTGTCAATGGTATTGGTAGCAGGATTGATACGGGAAACGTGGCCTGAATACATGGAAACGTAAACATATTCGCCATCGGTAACAACGTCTCTCGGGCTGCTTCCTTCCGAAGAGGCGGGTTTAATCTGTGCAACGCTCTCCAGTGTGTTCTTATTGACCACCTCAATGGTGTTTGATTCGGACACGGCAATGTAAAGGTTCTTTCCCAGAATAACACCATCCTGCACGGTGCTTCCGAGGCTACGACCGTTCACGGTCATGAAGACACCGTTCAGTACAGTCTCGTTCTTCTCGTCGATAAAGGACAACGAGCCGTCGATGCTCTTACCCTGATTACCGGAATTGAACACAAAGAGGCCCTGCTCGGCAAGCGCCGGTTCGGCAGGTTCGTCATCGTCGTCACTACAAGCCGTAAAGGCCAAAGGCAATGCAAATAAGATTGCCAACACTCTCAAAATTGATTTAAAATCCAATTGTTTCATTGTTTTTTTAGTTTATAAAGTGATACTAAGTGTCAGTTTGTACGAACGTCCGGGCATCGGATAGTTCTTCACAATGCAATATTGTTTGTTGAAAAGGTTGATAAGGTCGGCACGCACAGCCCAATCTGTCCGCAACCAACGGAAGTTCCGGTAGCAGGCAAGGCCGCATTCGATGTAACCCTTCAGTTCATTGGCCTTGACGTTCTGCTCCGAAGAGTAACGCTTCCCTACTCCCGTACCGTGGAAAGAAAGGTTCAACCAAGGGTTCTCCCAAGCCAAAGAGAGAGAGCCGGAGTGTTCGGGAGTGTAAGGAATCTGGTCGTTGTAATAGGCCGAAGCGGCATCTGTCTTGTCCACGGCATGCTGATAGGTGTATGAAAGGGTGGACAAAAGCGTATGTTTGTCAGCCGGACGGAAAGAGAAATCAGCCGTTACATCCGCACCCCAGATGTCTACCCTACCGAGATTGACCATCGTCCAAAAGAACATGTTGCGAGGCATTGCCACAATCTTGTTCTTCACGTAGTTGTAATATCCGTCTGCCGAGAAGCGAAAACCGGTAAACCAACCACTCTTCTTCAGGTCATAAGTAACTCCCAGATTGTATTGCCGAGCCGTTTCCGGTTGCAAGTTCCTACTGCCCCAACGGTCGAAATAGTTTTCAGTAAAGGTTGCCACTCTGAAAATATCCTTATATGAAGCACGCACGTAGAACTGAGATGCCTTCAACGGTTGCCACGAAAGCGATAAAGAGGGTGAAAGTCGACGTTCATCGGAAGCAGATTCCCCCTTCTTTGCCCCGTTCAGATAGATAGAACCCAGCAACATGGCCGTTACAGAGAGTTGGGAAGTACGGAAGCGTGCCGTCAGCGTTTGCAATAGGGTATGACGGTAGGGACGTACATCGGTAGAGGAGTTGGAATTGAGATTACCGTAAGCATAGTCTGCGGCATAGGCAAAGGCTAACGCTTCCTGCGGCTCGTAAAGCAGGGCGGCCGAGGCATAATACTCTCTTTGATAGTAGATGTTATCTTGTACGCCACCGGGATACTCGGGCGCTTCGTCGTGATAGTGGGAATAACCCCAGTTGAACTTACCGTTAACCTGCAAGGACAGCCCATTGTTCCAATAGGTGCGATAGTTCATTTGGGTAAAGAAGTTACGGTCACTCAACTCCTCGTTGCTGACGTCGTTATAGAGAACAACCTGTCCGGGAAGCTGGCGATAAGAGTCGTAATAGTAGATTTTGGCATTCAACGACGAGCGCACACCCGGACGGGCATAGAGGTTCCATTCCCCGCGCCAGGTCTCAATGGCGTTGTTGTTGCGTCGTTCTTCGGTAACATACTTGCCGTTCACTAGTTCAAAAGGATAAAGATTGTCTGCCCGCATGTAGTCGCCTGAGACAGACATGGTCGTCTTCTCTGAGAGTCGTTGGTCATAACGCAGGAAGGGATTTGCCAACCCAAACGAACCGGCTTTCACTTCCGCTTTCAGTTGATAGGATTTTTCCTCTAACTGCGGAGCCTTGGATTGCAACCGGACAGAGGCTGCCGAAGCTACCGTTCGGGCGGGTTGAAAGATGTCATCGTTGTCGCCAACCGTTAAAGAGAGGCTTTTGATATTATCCAATGAGAAACGGGAAAGGTCAATCTGTCCGCTCTGACAGTCGGTAACCGTCATGCCGTCGTACACAACGGCCGTATGTTGTGAGCCTAGACTGCGTACCGATACGGTTTTCATTCCGCCTGCTCCGCCATAGTCCTTCACGTTCACACCCGAGAAACGTCTCAAGGCATCGGCAATATCGGTCACTCCTCGGTGTTGCAACGCCTCTTGGGAGAGTATCTGTACCGGAGCCGTACTGGTCACACTTTTGTGCACACGGTTTGCTGTCACGGTAACGGTTTCAAGCTTTCGCTCTCTTTCGGCTACCGAATCGGTCTCCACTGTCTGTGAGAAGGCATTGATGTGAATCAATAAGCCAAGAACACCGACACAGATATACTGCGTCCAGCTTCTTCCATCCATAAAAAGATAAGAATCGATATATTTTTCTTTCTTACACTGACCGCTTTCCTCGAACGATCAATTTCTTGACTCGGCTTTGCAGGTCTTCTGACTTGTCTCGGTAACGCATCGCCTTCCCATTCGTCAAAGAACAGTGGCATTGGTTTCGTGATGCGCCTTTCTTTAGAGACTTACAGCAGCGGGACTGTTCAGGACTCTCACCTGATTCCCTTTTCATCCTCCCTCCGAACAGGAGTTACGGAACAAAACCGTGGCAAAGGTATCGATAATATTTTAATCCGCAAGAAATATAATAAGAAAATTAGCGTTTGCCCATTTATTCCCGTTTTCGAGATTATTTATACTTTTGCGGCCAAGATGTTCGCTCCGACTTCGGAGGATTAAATGCACGTTTATGACAGATTGTAAGAAACTTCGTCCCATCATGTTTGCCGGCACAGGAAGCGATGTAGGCAAAAGCATCATTGCCACAGCCTTTTGTCGCATCTTTCTGCAAGACGGTTACCGGCCGGCTCCTTTCAAAGCACAAAACATGGCTTTGAACTCCTTCGCTACTCCTGAAGGGCTGGAGATTGGTCGCGCACAAGCAGTGCAAGCCGAAGCAGCGGGCGTTCCCTGCCACACCGACATGAATCCTTTGTTACTTAAACCGCAGAGCGACCACACTTCACAAGTGGTGTTAAACGGTCGTCCTATCGGGAATCGCGATGCTTACGACTACTTCCGCAAAGAGGGAAGAGCCGAGCTTCGGAAAGCCGTGTGCGATGCCTTCGACCGCTTGCAACAACAATACAATCCGGTGGTCATGGAGGGAGCAGGCTGTCTGGCTGAGATAAACTTACGGGAAACCGACCTGGTTAACCTACCGATGGCCATCCATGCCGGCGCTGATGTGATACTTGTGGCCGACATCGACCGAGGCGGAGTGTTTGCCAGCGTCTATGGTTCTCTGCTTTTACTGCAACCCGAGGAGCGCAAACGGGTGAAAGGAATCTTAATCAACAAGTTCCGAGGAGACTTTCGGCTGTTTGAATCGGGAGTAAAAATGCTGGAAGAGCTATGCGGTATTCCGGTCGTGGGAGTTGTACCTTATTATAATGATATACACATTGAAGAAGAAGATTCGGTAGTCCTCGCCACCAAAGCCATGCAAGCCATGCGCGGAAAGATTAACATTGCCGTGGTATTGTTGCGTCACCTGAGCAACTTTACCGACTTTGATGTGCTGGAGCAAGACCCACGCGTACACCTCTTTTATACGAACAACGTGGACGAACTGGCTAAAGCAGACATCATTCTGTTACCCGGAAGCAAGAGTACGATAGCCGACCTTTATGAGTTACGACGCAATGGAGCGGCCGCTGCCATCGTTCGTGCCCATCGGCAAGGAGCCACCGTTATGGGCATTTGTGGCGGTTATCAGATGTTGGGAATGCAAGTTCGTGACCCTCATCACGTGGAAGGCGAACTGGAACTCTTACCCGGACTGGGACTTTTACCGGTTGTTACCGACATGACGAGTGAGAAGATTACCCGCCAAGTAAGATTCTTCAGAACCGGAGAAGAGATACCTCTGGAAGGTTACGAGATACATATGGGAACAACCCACTTTGTGGAAGGTGCCCATGCAAAGCCTCTGAACCGTCTGGAGAGTGGAGAAACAGAGGGATGCCTCGCCGACAACGGGTGCATGGGAAGCTACATTCACGGCATTCTGGACAATCCTTCTTTTGTAAACTTCCTACTCGCCCCGCATCTGCATAAGACGGAAGCTGCTGGAGCTCCTATTGATTACCGCCAATTCAAAGAGGAACAATATAACAAACTGGCCGACCACGTGAGAAAACATGTGAATCTGCCGCTTATTTACCAAATACTTTCCCAAGCTCATGATTAAAGGACACGGAGACGATGCGTATAACTACCGCACCCCCATTACCGCCAATTTCAGCTCCAATGTCTTCAGCCGCATAGACATTGGTGGGTTAGAAAGACACCTGCAGCGTTGCATCAGTCGGATAAAGCACTATCCCGAACCGGAACCTTATACGTTAGAAGATGGTTTGGCCAAGCTTTGCCGCCTCACGCCGGAAGAGGTTTGCGTAACCAACGGTGCTACAGAGGCCATCTATCTGATAGCACAAACTTTCCGAGAGAGTTGTTCTGCCGTCGTGCAACCTACCTTCAGCGAGTACGCCGATGCGTGTCGGATGCATGGCCATCGCGTGAAATCTCTCTACCGCTTACCGGAAGAACGAGAAGAGTACCGCTTGGCTGCCGACATAGCTATCTGTTGGCTCTGCAATCCCAATAACCCTACCGGTAAGGTAGTGGAAAAGAGACATCTGTGTCGACTGATTGAAGAGAACCCAAAGGTTTGTTTCGTCATCGACCAATCCTACGAGGCGTTCACCCTCTCTCCGCTTCTCACCCCTGCCGAGGCAGCCGGCTATCCCAACGTACTTCTGTTGCACTCCATGACCAAACAGTATGCCATCCCCGGCCTCCGACTGGGATACATCACCGGTAACACCCTTTTGCTGGAACGTTTGCGCAGACATCGCATGCCCTGGTCGGTGAATCAGTTGGCCATTGAAGCAGGTCTCTATCTGACTAGTCACCCAAGCGAAGGAGGTATCAATCTGTCGGAATATCTGGCAGAGACGGAACGATTGCGAACCTCTTTGCAGGCTTTGGGAGCCGTGGAGGTGTGGGAAACGCAGACTCACTTCATGCTTGCCCAACTAAGGTTCGGTAAAGCATCGGCACTGAAGCAGTATCTGGCCGAAGAACATGGTATCTTGATTAGAGATGCTTCAAACTTCGACGGACTGGACGAGCGTTTTTTCCGCATTGCCACACAGACTCCGGAAGAGAACCAACGTTTAATCAAAGCCATTTATCAGTGGTTGGAAGTGTAAAAGATTGTATCATTCTATCCGAAGAAAAGTATCATGGAAGAGTTTATCGTTATTCTGCCGCTCATCGTTGCTTGGGCAATGGACTTGCTTTGGGGTGACCCTGCCCGCCTGCCCCACCCTGTTGTCGGGTTCGGCAAACTGATTGCTCGGGGAGAACAAAGATTGAACCGAGGAAACAGACGCCGACTGAAGGGTGCCTGCCTGGCACTGGGGTTGGTAATGCTCGTATTCTTCGCCACGAAAGGACTGTTGTCGGTCATCGGAAGTGTGTCGGTGGCGATGCACTTCATTTTGTCTGCCCTCTGCATTTTCTACTGCTTGGCCGGCACAACACTTATTCGCGAAGTGCGCGAAGTATTCCGTGCCGTGGATCGTTCCTTAGAGGAAGGCAGAAGACAAGTGGGACGCATCGTCGGGCGCGACACGTCTGAGCTATCGGCACAAGAGGTGCGAACGGCCGCTCTTGAAACACTTGCCGAGAACTTGAGCGACGGAGTGATAGCTCCACTCTTCTGGCTGGCACTGCTGGGAGTTCCGGGAATGATGGCTTACAAGATGATAAACACCCTGGATTCTATGATCGGCTACCGCAACGAACGCTATGCAGAGTTCGGTTGTTGGGCGGCTCGGATGGATGATGTAGCCAATTTTCTGCCTGCCCGACTGACTGCTTTCCTCATGATTATGGCTTCGGGACGCCCATCTCTCCTCCGCTTTGTCCGCACTTTCGGGCCTCAACACGCCAGTCCCAACTCGGGTTATCCCGAAGCAGCGTTGGCCGGCATACTGGATTGTCGCTTTGGAGGGCCTCATAACTACTTTGGAAAAGAGGTTTGGAAACCTTTCATCGGCACCCATTCACGCACACTGACCACGCAAGACATGCAACTTGCGGTGCGCATCAATCGACTCGCAGAGGTGCTGATGGTGTTACTGACGACGCTTCTCACACTCACCTTCAACTGATAGCAAAAAGAGCTTTTTGCTAACACATTGCATCCAAACGCTACAATTTCCTAACACACACTTTTTACAAAACAGAGATTCTAGGAGGAAGATTAAAGGAAAACCGGCAGAAATGCTCACACTTTTGGCCAAAAGAGTGGACATTTCAGCCAAAAGAGTGGACTTTTCAGTCAAAAGTCTCGCTCTTTTCGGCAAGAAGTCCGCTACTTTTCGGGCAAAAGTCTTATTGTTGTGAGGCAAAGGTTTAAATCTTTTGGTCGAAAGGTTTAAATCTTAGCAGCCGAAGGTCTTATTGTTGTGGCAAAAAGGAACAAATCTTCCCGCATCGCCCCCTAATTCTTCGCTAGAATTTCTGTAAACATTTCGCGATGTAACTAGCAGTCAGCGAGATAGCCACTTTTCACTTTAAAATTTTCGACCAGCAGTCCCTTCGGTCGGAAATAAGCGATTCTCAGGCGGTTTAAAATACAAAATGTCAGCGGCTGACAAAATGTAATTGGGGTAAAGACAGCGTCAGTGCGATAGATGGTCTAAAAGACCTGGGTGGCATCGCCCATTGAATTCAGATTAAAGATACTAGATTTCGATGCGAATCATACCGCCGTAGGGCGTCAAAGAACGGAAAGCCTCCTCCTCAGTAACCTGTCCGGCAAAGATTTTGGCACACTCCAGCACCCCTCCGTGTGTAAAGATGAGGACACGACGATAAGGACAGCCCTTCAGCTCGTTAAAGAAATCGGCCACACGACGATACTGCATGCGGAACGATTCACCGCCGGTGGTTGGCACCTCCAAATAGTCGGTATACCACTCTTTCAGTCGGGGGTCGATGATTTCATCAAAACGTTTCAGCTCCCACTGACCGAAATTCATCTCCAACAATCGAGAGTCGCGCACCGCTTCCGGGTAACCGCAATGGGTTGCTAAGCAGAGGCAACGGGTAAGCGGACTGGTGAAGACGGCATCGAAAGGCTTCAGGGAGTTCAGCAGTAAAGCAACCTGTGCTGCCTCGGTCTGGAAGCTATCGCGCAAAGGAACGTCACTCTGCCCGTAGCAAACACCGGCAGGAACATCGACAGAGGTATGGCGGATAAGGATTACTTCCATAACAATGCAAAGGAAATCAGAGTGAAAAACTAAAGAAGAACGCCAGAAAAGCGGTTGAAATACAAGAGAAATGCCGTCAGATAAAAAGCCAGCTCGCAAAGCAGAAAGGTTGCACCGCAACAATCGCCCGTATATCCCTGCAATCTTTGTTTCATCAGTCGCACCAGCAGAAGCAATACCAACAGAGAGCCGAGAGAGGAAAGCCAATAGAACGGAGGTAACAAAAGCAGCATAGGAACGACTCCGGCAGAGAGGTTCAAAAAGAGTTCACCACCGTTCATACGGTTGTAGATGACTTTGGCTTTGCTCTCCTCCTCGTTGCGAGCGTAAGGAAGCAGGTTGATGAGTTGTGAAGCACAGCACTTACTCCAACAATCGGCACAAAAAGCAAGCGCACAAAGCAGCTCCAACGGGAGGTTTGCCCACTGAGAGGTGAGCAGGAAGTAGACAATCAGTCCGATTACGCCATAGGTTCCGATATGGGAATCTTTCATGATGGCGAGTGTGCGCTGTCGGGTTGTTCCGCCACCAAAACCGTCGAAGAAGTCGGCCAAGCCATCTTCATGCAGACAGCCCGTCAGCAGCAAACGCCCTGCCAGCGCCACCAACCAAGCCAGCGACAAGGGCATTATGTGCGAGCAACCCCAAAGCAGTAACGCAACGGTGCCTCCCGTCACCCAGCCAACCATCGGCCAATAGGGTACAACGTGCTTGAAACATTCTGAAGAGACCGTTTTCCACTTCCAAAGCGGCAATCGGGTAAAAAAGATGAGGGCAGCCAGCAGGTTCATACTTAGAAATATTTGGTAACGGACGCTCCGAGGAAACTATCCATTTCGTTAATCATTCTCACTGCCGAATCTACGATGGGAAATGCACAGATGGCTCCCGTTCCTTCGCCTAAACGAAGTCCCAGATGCAGTAAAGGGTGTGCTCCGAGTGCTTCTAACAACAGGCGATGTCCGGACTCGTCGCCTTGATGTCCGAAGATGGCATAGTGGAGCACTGCCGGATAGAGTCGAGAGGCAGCTAAGATGCAGGCCGTCATAATAAATCCGTCGACCAGCATCACCATACCTAACTCGGCAGCTTGCAGCATGGCACCTACGGCCATCACCATTTCCAAACCACCGAAGTATCGGATGATATCCATCGGAGAATGGTCACCGGTGTAGTTCTCCAAGGCTTGTTGCAGCACGGAAAGCTTATGGGAAATGCCTTCATTACTCAGTCCGCTGCCCGCCCCCACACATTGTTCCAAGGGAATGCCAGTAAAGAGCGTCATCCAAAGAGAGGAGGCAGAGGTGTTTCCGATACCCATTTCGCCAAAACTGAGCAGATTGCTCCCCTCGGCATGACACTGACGCACCACCTCGGCACCGTATTCGAGGCAACGGCATGCTTCTTCTTCCGTCATGGCAGCCTCGTGCAAAAAGTTACGAGTACCTTTGCGTACCTTCTTATCTATGATTCCCAGCTTGTAGGGCAAATCGTAATCTACTCCGGAATCTACTATCTTCAAGCCGAAACCATGCTGTCGGCAAAGGAAGTTCACACCGCCACCGCCTTGGGTAAAGTGTATGGTCTGCTGCCAAGTAACCTCACGAGGAGATACGCTCACGCCCTCTTCGGTGATGCCATGGTCGGCACAAAAGATGATGTTCTGCGGATGATTGAGGCGCGGAGAGAGTGTCTGCTGAATCATACCTATCTGTAAGGCCAGTGATTCCAGCGTACCTAAAGAGCCTTTCGGCTTAGTCAGGTTATCAATCTTTGCTTGTAATTGCGAACGAATCTGTTCGTCGGGAGGGAGGATATGGAATGTTTTCATGACGCCTGCTATTTTACTTTCATCGGAATACCGCTAACCATCAGAATGACTTCATCGGCTCGGGCAGCGACGTACTGGTTCATCCATCCCTGCATATCGGTAAACTTTCGTTGCAGTTCATCGGTTGAAGTACCGCCCATGCCTATTTCATTGGTAACAAAAATAAAAGTGGCGTCTTGCGAAGTAAAGCGATCGAACTCCTGTTTGATGGCTTCCAGGGAAGAGGAGACTTCGCCTTTCGACTCGAAGAAATAGTTGGTGCACCACAGCGTAATGCAATCGACCAGCACTACCCTACCGGTTACTGTGTGCTTGGAAAGTTCTTTCTCCTCCTCAATGTTTGTCCATTCGGGGCCTCTGGCTTGTTGGTGTCGGATAACTCTGCGACGAAACTCTTCGTCCCACACACGGGCGGTGGCCAGATATATCGGTCGGGGCGACAGGCTCAGTGCCAATTTCTCGGCATAAGAGCTTTTGCCGGAGCGTGCTCCACCTGTAATCAAAACTATTCGCTTCATATCTTTTGCTCAGAAAGAGAGGAATCTCCCAATTGTTTGCGGCAAAGATAGATGTTTTTTGTCTTTTACTGGCAAAGCACTTCCTGAAATCGTCAATCGAGTTTATACACTCGCACTCCGTATAGCTTTTGATTTCGGTCTATCTCGGAAAGGGACTTTCGAGCGTCGGACTGTTGCTTGCGCTGATAGAATTGCTGTAAACGTTGATTGCCGAGTTCTTCGCATTGCTTACTTAACTGTATGCGTTGTTCACTGAGTTGCTGACGCATGATGGAAGCGGCTTCGCGAATTTGGGTGACGGTTACATTCAACTGTTCCTTCCAAGTGTCATCAATGGCAAGCTCATTACCCAAATGGATGACGGTCTCGGGTGAGTACATAGTGGTGCTTTGCTGATAAAGCATGATTTAGCGGATGTCTTTCAACGTCATATCCCCTTCCAAATAGACAAACTTAAAGTATGAACTGGCATCAATCACCATTATCAGTTCCTTGACTTTCTCACCCTTACGGTTCATGTAAAACTCTGAATTGGACTTGCTGTTTTTCTGTTTCATCAGCAATTCGTAACGGGAAGACTTCACCATTGCCTTTACATCCTTGCGCATCTCTTCCATCATTTTGACATTGCGACTGGACAAAACCTGCACAGAGTTTAATTGACCGGACACCTTTCCTATATAGATGTCGTCGGCAAACAGGCTTGGATTCATCTCAATCATAGCTTTAGAGATGTAGACCGATGAAACGTTAGGCTTGTCGCCATACTTATCGAAAAGTTGTTTCTGTGCTTGCGCCCACAGGGGCATACAAAGCAGACATAGAGCCAATAAAGCTTTTACCTTCTTCATAACAGTATCTCCTCTTTAGTTTATTATTTCTTTTACATTCAGATTTGCTTGTATAATGTCCTTTTGCGTTTCATTGACTTGGGTAATTCCCTGATTCAGGTTGGCGGAAACTTCCATTAAAGTTGCCTGCAAAACTTTGTGCGCCTCCCTAGGGTCGCTAAAGGTATCCATCGGTGTAGGCGGACAATAGTCCGGTTGCATCGTGGAAAGCGCATATCCCAAGCCCAACAGAAGCAACAAAGAAGCAGCGGCTCCCAGCATCCAACGCCGACTGCGCTCTGTGTGGTTCTTTTGAAAGAAGTGCTGCTCTTCGTCGGCTTTCGCGTCGATGAGTAGGTTCAGCTTCTCTTCTAAGCCGGCGGGAACTTCCACCTCTTCTTCCTTCCGACCAAAACATGCTTGGAAAAGAGCCTTTTCTTTCAGCAAATGTTCCGGAAGCTCTTCCGATTCCAATGCTTCGGCCAGCCACATTTCCTCTTGTTCGCTGGTATTTCCTTCATAAAACTTGGCTAACAAGCCTTCCAATTCCTCTGCTTTCATAATCATACCAATTTATTAAATTCCTCACGTATCTTCTTTCTAGCTCGGGAAAGCTGCACCCTGACGTTGGTTGCATTCAATCCCGTAAGTTGTTCTATCTCTTCATAAGAGCATCCTTTCACATCGCGCAGGGTGACAATACGCTTTTGTTGCTCCGGTAAGTGGGTGATAAGGGTGTGTACGTAGTGTACTGCATCTCTCGTTTCATAGTCATCCGAGTGCGACATGCCATGTACTTCTGTCAACTCCACCTGCTGTTTGCCCGACAGATATTTCCCTGAACGCAGCAAGTCGAAGCACATATTCTTCACCAATGCTACACAGAAAGCCTCCGGATTACTGATTACAGCAAGTCCATCCCTTTTATCCCATAGTTTGAGATAAGCTTCCTGCACCACATCTTCTGCGTCGGCAACATCCTCCAGCAATCGGAAAGCTACCCTATAAAGTTTGCGGTGATATGGCAAAAACAGGTTTTTAAAAGACTCAGCATCCATTCGCGTCCAAAAATAGTGTTATTTTTTTGTTTCTACTCATAAGACGTTGCGATTTCTTTATCTGTTACAGAAAAAAAGAAAAAATAAGTCATTTTTGTTTGCAGTCTTAGTTTGAGTTAATAATTTTGCAGACTAAAAGTAAACAAATAACAGATATATTGGAATTATGTCGTTGGTTCTCTACATATTAGTGGCAGTTGCGATAGCATTGGTTGCAAATCTTTTGTGGATTTATTGTGATTTTAGGAAATACAAGAAGCGTTTCCGCATTCTTTTGCTTCCCATTCTTTTGATTTCTTATACTGATAGTTTATCGGCACAGTATATTGACCATGACTGTAAAGTCAGCTTCCGCTGGTATGATAATCAACGAGGAGAGCTGAAGTATCAAAGCAATGAACTTACTTATCACTTCATCCCGAATGAGAAAGAGTGGGAAATCATCATCAAAAACAACTCTGAGGAAGAGGCGAAGATTAACTGGAAGCACACACAGCTTATCATCAACGGACGGAATTGTGAGATTGCCATCACTCCGAAGAACGGTGAGGGCGATGTGGTGAGTGTGAAAAGTCAAGAAGAAGCCAGTTGCCGCATACAGCTTGCAGCAGACAAAAAGAACAAGAAGATTTATGACCGGAAGGATATCCGCAAGGGAAATCGGAAATCCATCAGCCTGATTCTGGCCACCGGAACCAACAAACAACCGAAATTCTTTCACACATTCGACTTTGTTGTTACTGTCAACTGAGTCGTTTCACGATTTAATAAAACAGGTTACGCTAGTAGCCAAATATGGGTCAAGCTGGTTAGGAGAACTAAAGCAATACGAAAAAGGAGGGCTTTCACACCCTCCCTATCCGATTGCTTTAGTTCATTTTTATGCGGAGCAAACGCTTATCCCCAATAGATGTACCCCAGCGTACTCAGGCTGATTACTATCCAAAGCAGCACACCTTGAATAAGAGGCTTGATGCCGACCGTGCGAAGTACATCCTTCGACAGAGAGGCACCAATGAAGAAGAGCGTTATCGTGAGTGACTTCCGTGCTAGTCCGTTGATGAACATACCTATCTGTGCACCCGTCTCTGTGCTACTCAGCACATACGTATTGAATACCATGGCCACCACAAACCAGAGGATGAACCAGGGAATACTGATTTTCTGTCCCTTGCTCTTGAAGATGAACGACGTGGCTAATGCCAACGGAATAATCCAGAGTGCGCGTGTCAGCTTGATGGTGGTAGCTACTTGCAATGCCTCTTCGCCATAGGCAGCACCGGCTCCTACTACCGAGCTGGTGTCGTGGATAGCAATGGCTGCCCAAGTACCGAACTGCTGCTGTGTCATATCCAGCGCATGACCGATGACGGGGAAAATGAACAAGGCGATGGCATTCAGTATGAAGATGGTGCCCAGTGCTACAGACATCTCCGCATCGCGAGCCTTAATACAGGGGCCTACCGCTGCAATGGCACTACCGCCACAGATAGCTGTGCCCGAACTGATGAGGTACGACGTGTTTCTGTCCACCTTCAGCAGTTTGCGACCAATAAGCCAACCGATAAGCATAGTACCTGCCACCGAGACGATGGTGAACATCATTCCTTCCTTACCCGACTGTAGCGAGGCTTGCAGATTCATACCGAAACCCAATCCAATCACCGAGTATTGCAGCAGTTTCTTGGAACATTTCTTATTAAACTTAGGATATGCCTGGCCGAATAGCAGAGCAAAAGCCAAGCCGAGAAACAGAGCCACCGGCGGAGTGACCCACGAAGATATTGCCTCAGCCCCGGGCACATAGTCCAGCAACAGGCAAACCGTAAGTCCCACAAGCAGGGCGAGATAAAGCTTTTTCATTGATTTCTGATTTTTGATTTATGATTTATGATTCGCTACCACCGCACATCCACTCCCCTCTCTTGGGAGGGGTTGGGGGGCCAGGGGGTTGGGGAGGGTTCAGGAGTTGTAGAGAGGCCTTTTTTTATTTCATCTCCTCCGCCCCTACTCCAAACGCTTTGAGCAGCGAGAAGGTGACAAAGTCTGTGCGGAACTTCCACTCCTGCGAGGGTTGCGACAGGGCAAAGTAGAACACCTTGCGGCACTCTTCGGCATCTTTCTCCTCCAACAGTTTGGTGAGTTCTCGCTCCATCTTCTGCCCGTACTCAGGATGGAAAGGAAGCAGGGCGAGGCATTGCACGTCGGCCGAGTCTTGTGCCAGCGTCATCAGGTCAAGGAAGAGTTCTTCGCGAGTGGCAATGTCAGCGGGAGTGACGCAAGAGAACTGAAACTCTCCCAGCGGTGTGCGGCAGGCCATGCCGTTGAGGCTCGGTAAGTCGTTGGGCTGACAGCCGTTGAGGCGATGGGTGTCGGCCTCATGCACCAACAGCACCTGCACTTCGTTGTCGGCTCCACGCAGACCGGCATCCAGCGCCAGGTAGGTGAGCCAGGTAGGCAGATCCAACTCAGGCAGCTCGCGTCCCAGTCGTTCTCCCAACACCTTGCGCGATGTGGCTGCAATCTCGTTGATAAACGTCACGTCAATCAGCAGTACGTTTGGTTGAAACTTTATTTTTTCGTCCATAGTCATCGTTGTTTTTTCTATGGCCGCAAAGGTACGGATTATAATTGGGACGGGCAACCCAAAGCCCCCTCAAGCCTCCCCGAAAGCCCCCTCAACTCCTCCCGAGGGGGAGCTTTAGATAGCCTGTTTTTGTTGATATTTTTAACCAAATGCAAAGAAACCGTAAATCACTGATTATAAAACGATTGGTTTAAGGCCATACATTAGGGGTGTCAATGCGCTACATCGAGGGTGTCAATGTGCTACATCGGGAGTGTCAATGTGCTACATCGGGAGTGCCAATGTAGTACCTTTTCCAGACTGTAATATTATTTCTTAACTCAATCGTTCTTCAGATTGAAGTGTGCTTTGCGGGCTTGGTTTCGCCGTTCCACGAGGTTGGTGACGTAGACGGTGAAGATGGGAAACATCATCATACCCAAGGCGGCCAGCAGTACGGAGAGTATCTGACCGGTGACGGTGGTGGCAATGATGTTGCTGCCCACGGTGGTGGCGTCCATAAATGCCCACCAGAGGGCATCGCCATATTGTTTCACCAGAGGATTGGCACCCATCTCTGCCAAGTAGAAGGCAAGGCTGGAGAAGTAAATCATAGCCAGTAACATGGAGATGTAGGTAAAGAGCAGTCCGGAGATGCGGTTGTAGGTCATCCATCCCACCACAATGGCCAGCGCATAGCCTCCTCTAATCAGAGGAATGAAACGCAGGAGGTAGGTGGCCTCGGAAGAGAAGGTTAAACCCAGATACTGAATGATGTTCAGGTAGGGAATGGAGACCAGCAGAAAGATGAAGTGGGTGGAGAGGTAGTGCCTTTTATCGGCAGCCAGGCGCCACTCAATCAGGAAATCAATCAGGAAGAGGATGCAGACGCAGAGCTGCACGTTCATGTAGACGGTCTGCGTATAGAAGGGGATGCCTTTGAAGGTATCCACGGAAATAAATATCACCAACAGCAATGAGAGAAACAACACCAGCAGATGTAACACTCCTCGGAGACCTCTACGCTGCATAAATGTGGCGGAAGTAGCATTTGTTTTCATGACAATCATCTTTTAACAGGTTATACAAATCAATGTATCAACCAGTAAACGAGAGTCGCTCGGGAATGTTTGTTGCGGGAAGTTAAGAAGAAGTCAAAGAAGTTAAGAAGTTAAAGGAGTTAAGTAGGCCAGGAGTTAAGGGGAAGAAGGAAGGGAGTTTTCGGGAAATATCTCTACTTTTGCAGCAGAAAAGTCGGGAGGTGTGATTTATGGACAACAGAACCGACTAATGGAAGAAACGTAACCAAACAGATAGCGTGACAGCAGCAATGGAGAGTAACGAACAGGAATTCATCGGCATGATACGTGAGTATGAGCGCGTCATCTACAAGGTGTGCTACCTCTACACCACGCCCAACGCCTCGCTGGAAGACCTCTATCAGGAAGTCATTCTCAACCTCTGGCGTGCCTATCCTAACTTTCGGCAGGAGTGCAAACGCTCCACGTGGGTGTATCGCATTGCACTGAACACCTGCATCAGTTTCCTCCGCAAAGAGAAAAACATGCCGGAGATTGTCGCCCTGACGCTAGAAGCCGACCGTGTGGAGGAAAACGATGAAACACAAGTCATGCTACGACAACTCTACCAACTGATAAACAGATTGGGACAACTGGAGAAGTCCATCATCCTGCTCTATCTGGAAGAGAAAAGTTATGAGGAGATTGCCGAAATCACCGGACTGACGGTAACCAACGTGGCTACTCGTCTGAGTCGCATCAAAGAGAAGATGCGCAAAATGAAAAAAGAGGATTGCTAAACTGAAGTAACACCTATTATATTATATATATGGAACTGGACGAATTAAAGAAATCGTGGAAGGCACTGGACCAACGACTGCAACAAGAACCGGTAGCAGACGAACGGAAAGTGGAAGAATTGATTCGACACTATAAAGCCGACACCGGCACCGGACTTCGCAAACTGCTGGGCGTGCACAGATTCAACCTCTGGCTGGGAGGCAGCATTGCTGTTCTGTGTCTGATAGGAGGCATTGTAGGATGTCTCTACATCGAAGAGGACACCTTGCGCAACAAGCTGATGGCTACACTGACGTTTGTACTCATCTCCATCTTGTTTACCGGAGCGTGGGACTACCGCACCTATCTTTGGATTCGCAACACGCGGGTAGATAGCATGAGCGTCAGTCAGGTAAGCCTTCGCATGACCCGACTTCGCAAGTGGATTCGTAACGAAGTGATAGGGGTGGCCATATGGTGTTTGGCCTACACACTCTTTGATTTCTTCCTCTACGAAGGGTATCTGGCCTCAGTCACCCGACAAATTGCTTACTTCGCCCTCTGCTTGGTATTGGATGTCGCCATCATCGGATACTTCTACCGTCGCTTCGTCTATCGCCATCTGAACAACATTAAAGCTAACATTGAAGAGCTAAAAGAAATATGCTGCGAATAACCCTTATTGTGGTAGCCGCACTGCTGCTACCCGACCTTTACATCTACTTCTGCCACGTGACGCATAGCACGAAAAAACGTCTGTGGCGCGCACTCTATTGGTTACCCACCCTGTTATTACTAACCATTTTCGGCTACTACCTCGGCATGAGTGGAGAAAACACACTGGCACACCATACGGTAGGCATCGGGCGACTGGCCATTGCCGTCATCTTGTTTGCCACTTCCAAGTTGGCCTTCATGCTCTGCTCACTGATTGGCCTCATCATTCACATGCTATTTTCTGCCTGTCCGCGCAAACCGTTCAATCTTTTGGGCGGTGTAGTGGGTGGCATCATCTTCGGCTGTACACTCTATGGGGCTACCATCGGTGTGACCAACTTTCAGGTAAACGAAGTGGAGTATTGCTCCGACCGCATACCGGCAGGATTCGATGGCTATCGCATCCTACAACTCTCAGACATCCATATCGGTAGCTGGAGTAAAGAGGGGCACACCATACAACGACTAGTCAAACTGGCCAACGAACAACAGGCTGACGTCATTCTCTTCACGGGTGACCTGGTAAACCAACGCAGTAGCGAATTGGAAGGCTTTACAGAAGCTCTCTCCCACCTCACCGCACCTGACGGAGTGTTCTCAGTATTAGGTAATCACGACTATGGAGACTACTATCGCTGGCCTACCGAAGCTGACAAAGCAAACAATCTGGAACGCTTAAAACAGTTGCAAGCCGACATGGGATGGAAGCTGCTGAACAACAGTCACATTTTCCTCCATCATCAGGGTGACAGCATAGCCCTCATCGGAGTGGAAAACGATGGAGAGCCTCCCTTCTCCCAGCATGCCGAATTGGCCAAGGCTAAGCAGGGAACAGAGGAGAACTTCAGTATCTTGCTTAGTCACAACCCTACACACTGGCGTCGTGAAGTGTTGCCGGAAAGTAACATCGACCTAATGCTGGCCGGACACACCCACGCTATGCAAAGCGTCCTCTTCGGTCGCTCGCTGGCAGAACTGAAGTACCCGGAATGGCGAGGTTTCTATTATGAAGGCAAGCGTGCACTCTATGTCAACATCGGTATCGGTTACGTGGGACTTCCTTTCCGCTTTGGTGCTAATCCGGAGCTAACCGTCATCACGTTACGCAAAAAATAAAGGCCACCGAGTGATGTTTTCCGATTTATGTCTATCTTTGCGCTTGGCTTTAAAAAACTATCATCATGAAAAACTACAGACTTACCCTATTGGGTCTCTTATCTCTGCTACTAGCCTCGTGCACCACGCAGGAAACTAAAGTAAAGAACGTGATTTATCTGATTGGTGACGGCATGGGATTCGGTGCCGTTTCATCTTTGTTATTATCAGAAGACTCTTTGACCGGTTTCGAACTAGCCCCCGTCATCGGTCTCTCTGAAACCTGCTCGGCTAACAACTACGTGACAGACTCACCCGCCGGTGGAACAGCTCTTGCTTGTGGAAAACGTACCAAGAATGGATATTTAGGTGTGGACCCTGACGGAAATCCCATGACTAGCATCATGAAGAAAGCACAAGCTCTGGGTAAGAAAAGCGGTATTGTGGTCAACACCGTACTGACCGAAGCCACCCCGGCAGCCTTCTATGCCGGTGTAACCAACCGCTCGCAAAGCTATAAGATTGCCGAACAATTTACTGAAAGCAATGTGGATGTAGCCATCGGATCCGGCCTGAGTGCTTTCATCAATCGTCCCGACTCTGTGGACCTAACTGCTACCCTCATCGACAAAGGCTACGACGTCTATCTGGATTGGAAAGCCGTACTGAATAGTACCTCCGATAAGTTTGTCGGTATTCTTCCGATGAACGATGTACACCGTCGTAACAAATCAAGGAACAGAACTGCCGGAGCAGCAGATGGTGCCGAGGTTTGCTTGGCCGCAAAGTTGGCTGCCTCGAATGAATCAACAACAGATACTACCCGCCTTTCCGAACCAACTCTCTATCTGGAAAAAGCCACAGCCAAGGCATTAGAAGTTCTGACTCAGAAGAGTGATGAAAAAGGTTTCTTCCTCATGATTGAAAGTGCCATCATCGATGGTTACGGACACAACAATGATTCAGAAGGAATGATTGAGGAGATGCAAGAGTTCAACCGTACCCTGAAAGTGGTAGTAGACTATGTGAACAAACACCCGGAAACCTTGTTAGTTGTAGTAGCCGACCACGAAACCGGTGGCACCAGCGTTTCCTATAAGAGCTTCGAAGTGGGAGAAAAAGTTCCTGTTCAACTCTCGTTCAGCACTAAAGGACATAGTGGAACCGTTGTTCCCATCTTTGCATACGGAGCAGGAGCAGAAGCATTTGGCGGCATCATGAAGAACATCGACCTTCCTGCTAAAATCGAAGAACTTATCCACTAAACAAACAGTTTTATGAAGATACTTTATGGCATTTACCAAGTATGTTTCGCACTCCCCATCCTATTGGTGCTAACCATACTTACGGCAATAGTAACAATTATCGGTTCCCTCATCGGGGGAGCACACATTTGGGGATATTATCCGGGAAAGATTTGGTCACAACTCATCTGTGTGTTTCTACTGATTCCGGTCAAGATTCAGGGACGCGAAAAGTTACATAAACACACCTCTTATGTTTTCGCCCCCAACCATCAAGGAGCCTTTGACATCTTTCTGATTTATGGCTTCATCGGAAGAAACTTCAAATGGATGATGAAGAAGAGTTTGCGAAAAATTCCTTTCGTTGGGAAAGCATGCGAGAGTGCCGGACACATCTTCGTGGATAGAAGCAACCCCAAAGGAATCTTGGCTACCATGAAGCAGGCACAATCATCATTAGTCAACGGTGTATCTTTAGTTGTGTTTCCTGAAGGACGTCGTACCGTAACCGGAAAGTTGGGAGAGTTCAAGCGTGGTGCGTTTCTATTAGCCGATGACTTACAATTACCGGTGGTACCTGTCACCATTACCGGCTCGTTTGAAATACTTCCACGTACAGGCAAATGGATTCAATGGCATCCCATGACACTGATCATCCACGACCCCATTCAGCCCAAAGGAAAAGGTGATGAAAACATCAAAGCCGTAATGCAAGAGACCTATGCCGCTGTAGCAAGCGGATTGAACAATCCATAAAAGGAACAGAAGATTCCCAGATGCAGAAGGATTAGGAAGGGACATGGGTTATCAACAATATCCGTCGAGTGGAAGCATCTACCCGAAAGCGATTATCAACTCGTTCATCCACCAGCCAACAAATCTCTTCACCCGAACAGAGTACCCATTGAGCACTCTTCTGCAGAAGTGAAAACTTACGGTCAGTCATGTAGTCACTTAGTTTCTTGCGTCCTTTCATCCCAAACGGAACAAAGCTATCACCCGACTTAGCCAAGCGTAAAGAGAGTGCTCCGGTTAATTTATCAGCATCCAGACAAGCAACGTTCCGTAAACGAGGAATAACAAAATCAGCATCATAAGCCCTTTCTTCCATCTGAAGAAGGGGCTTTTCTTGTGAAGATTCAAGGAGACTTAACAACAAATAATCACGGTCTTTTACAACACGATGTGTTGCAGAAAGAAATTGTTTACCCGCTTGTCCGAAAAGAGAATGCAATATGTCTTGAATCTGTGCAGAATTAAATCCGTAAGGAGACAACAACTCATAAAGTACAGCCTCCGGAGCTACCTCAGAAAGTAGCGTTGGGATATGAATACCACTTTCTGTTTGCACTCGCTTTATGGAGTCATCCACTCCTTTTGCATAGATAAGTGCAGCCTCATCCAAGTGGGAAGCTGTACGCAAGATGTTTGCCTTGACCGCAGGATTTATCTCTTCCATCAACGGTAACAAATGGAGGCGAATTTTGTTACGCAGATATTCGTCTTGTAAATTAGTACAATCCGTAACATAATCTTGCCGGATGCTTTGCAGATAAGAAAGAATTTCACTCCTATCCACTCCAAGAAGAGGACGCACCACATAACCATTTCGGGGACGAATACCACGCAGGCCATTGATACCCGTACCACGAAGCAAGTTCAAGAGAAAAGTTTCTGCACTATCGTCCCCATGGTGGGCTACGGCAATCACATCAGCTTCACACTCTTTTCTCACCTCTTCAAACCAATCATAACGGAGTGCACGGGCTGCCATTTCAATAGAGACTTTACGTTGTTTGGCCTCTTGCAGAGTATCAAAATGAGCCACATACAGAGGCACTTCCAGTTTCTTACAAAGATGACGCACAAACTCCTCGTCCCGTTCAGATTCCTCTCCTCGCAAATGAAAATTACAATGAGCTGCCTTACAACGATAGCCTAAATCTAATAATACACGCAAGAGTGCTACCGAATCGGCACCACCACTGAGAGCCACCAACAGATTATTTGAGTGACTGAACAGTGTGTTTGAGCTGATGAATGATTCTACCTTTGCTTTCATACCGCAGCAAAGATAGTGCATTTAATCTAAGAGTCTGTTTTGATTTTCTTTAAAAAGTTATTTTTCAGCTTCTTTGAAGTTCCTTTTTGGTCTCTTTTCCTCTTCTTTCTCGTCACATAGCCCGCTATGCTCCTCGAAAGAAAAGAAAAATATCTTCGAAAAGGCTACTTAAAAGAATGCAGAAATAAAATCAAAACAGACTCTAAGCCTTCATTTTGCAGTGCTTATTTAAAAACAATCTAAATTGTTTGGAGGTTGGAAAGAGAAGCCTTATCTTTGCGCTGTCTAAATAAGGAAAGGTAAAGATAAGATATGCGACTATCTGAATTACATACCGGAGAAAAGGGAATCATTGTCAAGGTATTAGGCCACGGAGGATTTCGCAAGCGCATCGTTGAGATGGGGTTCATCAAAGGGAAAAGCGTGGAAGTGCTGTTGAACGCACCGTTACGTGACCCTATTAAATATAAGGTAATGGGGTATGAAATATCTCTTCGTCGGCAAGAAGCCGAAATGATTGAGATTATCAGTGAACAAGAAGCACTCAACCAATCCGTAGAACCAAGTTATCATCAAGGGCTAAGCGAGAATCTACCGGTAGATGAAAACCGGTTGAAACAGGCAGCCTTAGGCAAACGACGCACCATCAACGTAGCGTTGGTAGGTAACCCCAATTGCGGTAAGACTTCACTCTTCAACATTGCCTCCGGTTCACATGAACATGTAGGTAACTACAGTGGCGTTACGGTAGATGCCAAAGAGGGATACTTTACCTTTCAAGGATACCGTTTCCGCCTGGTAGACTTACCGGGAACCTACTCCCTTTCCGCATACTCTCCCGAAGAGATTTACGTTCGTCGGCACATCATCAACGAAACACCGGATATCATTATCAATGTAGTAGATGCTTCCAACCTAGAGCGCAACCTCTATCTCACCACACAGCTCATCGACATGAATGTGCGTATGGTTGTTGCCTTGAACATGTTCGACGAGCATGAACAGAGTGGCAACACGCTGGATTATGAAAAGCTGGGAGAACTTTTTGGTGTACCGATGGTTCCTACCGTCAGTCGCACCGGACGAGGCATTGACCATCTGTTTCACGTCATCATTGCACTTTATGAAGGAGCTGACTTCTTGGGACAAAAAGAGGAGGTTCGCAAAGAGGTATTGAGTGAACTACAAGACTGGCATCGGGAATATGTGCCCGACCACGACTTTGGTTCTCAACAAGAAGACCGCCAAGCGAAAGGATTCTACAGACACATCCACATCAACCACGGCCCGGAACTTGAACGCAGCATTGAAGAGGTAAAGCGAGTCATCAGTCGAAACGAAGCTATCCGACACAAGTACTCCACCCGCTTCCTCTCCATCAAACTATTGGAAAACGACCGTGATGTAGAAGAGTTCATCCAAACACTCCCCAACGGAGAAGAAATTCTAGAGACTTGCAACCGCGAGAAAGCCCGTCTTCGCAACGCCATCAGCGAAGAGAGCGAACAAGCCATTACCGATGCCAAGTACGGATTCATCTCAGGAGCGTTAAAAGAGACGTTTGTTGACAACCATAAAGATACGGCACAGACCACCCGCGTCATCGACTCCATCGTCACCCACCGCATTTGGGGCTATCCCATTTTCTTTCTGTTCATGTATCTGATGTTTCAAAGCACCTTTGTTCTAGGCGAATATCCGATGATGGGCATTGAATGGCTGGTAGAACAAACCTCTGAATTGGTACGCACACACATGAGTGAAGGGCCACTGAAAGACTTACTGATTGATGGAATCATTGGTGGTGTAGGTGGTGTAATAGTCTTTCTTCCCAACATTCTCATCTTATATTTCTGCATCTCCATCATGGAAGATTCCGGTTACATGGCTCGTGCAGCTTTCATCATGGACAAGATTATGCACAAAATGGGACTCCACGGCAAATCATTCATCCCGCTACTGATGGGATTCGGATGTAATGTACCGGCCGTAATGGCATCGAGAACCATTGAGAACCGTAAAAGCCGCCTGATTACCATGCTCATCAATCCACTGATGTCATGCAGCGCACGCCTCCCCATCTATTTAGTGATGGTGGGAGCCTTCTTCCCGAACAATGCAAGCCTTATCTTGTTACTTATCTATGCAACCGGTATTCTGCTTGCCGTTGTGATGGCACGATTGTTCAGTCGCTTTCTTGTAAAGGGAGACGACACTCCGTTTGTGATGGAACTCCCGCCCTATCGCATGCCAACAGCCAAATCCATCTTCCGGCATACCTGGGAAAAAGGGGCACAATACCTGCGCAAGATGGGAGGTATCATTATGGTGGCCTCCATTGTCATTTGGGCATTAGGATATTATCCCGACCACGGAAGCTATGAAAGTGTGGCAGAACAACAGAAGAACTCCTACATCGGGCAAATAGGACAAGCCATGGATCCGGTCATTGAGCCTCTAGGCTTCGACTGGAAGTTAGGCGTAGGACTGCTTTCCGGTGTTGGAGCCAAAGAGTTGGTTGTAAGCACGTTGGGAGTGCTCTATGTAAATGACCCCGAGGCCGATAGCGTCAACCTTGGCGAACGCATCCCCATCACACCATTGGTAGCCTTCTGTTACATGTTGTTTGTTCTGATATACTTTCCTTGCATCGCTACCCTGGCTGCTATCAAACAAGAATCCGGAAGCTGGAAGTGGGCTGCATTTGCCGTGGTTTACACAACCGTGCTGGCTTGGTTGGTCAGCTTTGCGGTATATCAGACAGGAAGTTTACTCTTATAAAACAAAGATTGCATGATGAATTGGCAGGAACTGTTCGTTGGCGTACTTTTATTCATTTGTTTCATCCGCATAAGTGTGGGTATTTACCGATTCTACCAGAAAGTGAAAGAAGAAGAAAACCCCTGTGCCGGATGTGTAAGCGATTGTGAAATAAAGCGTTTGTACGACAAACGTTGTGAACGAAAGGCGTCTGAACAGAAAAAAACGAAGAAAAGTTGCTGCGGATAGTTGGTAGTTTGAAAAAAAGCATTACCTTTGCAACCGCAATCCGAAAGGAAAGCGTTCTTTAAACATTGGTTCCTTGGATGAGTGGCTTAGTCAGCGGTCTGCAAAACCGTGTACGGCGGTTCGAATCCGCCAGGAACCTCTCCCTTCCCCCTTCCCTCCCTGGGCAAACTTCGGTGGCCTGGGGATTTTTTTTGCCCCTAACAATCCCCATCTCTCTCCTTGCCGGCTGTAAGTGCACGCTGTTTCTGCAGAAACATAGACACTTACGGATAAAACAGCGTGCTATTTTAATAGAAAGAGCGTGCTGTTTTAGTAGAAAGAGCGTGCTGTTACCGACAAACAAACACCATATACACCCTGTTTATTCCACACAAGTGAGAAGTTTGCTCCACACAAGTGTGGAAGAAACTCGACACAAGTGTGGAGTAAATGCCGCACAAGTGTGGAAGAAACGCCGTTTTAGTAAAGAGAAAACGTCGTTTTAACAAAGGAAACACACCGTTTTAGTGAAGAAGAAACGCCCTACCCTCTCCGGAATTACGCATCAACGGAAGACACCTTGTTTAGACACAGAATAAATTATCGACGATTTCCTTAAAAAAGCATAAACCTCTCACTTTCAAGCCGAGTGAAAAAAGTATCTGAAATTTCTTTCTAACAAACATGATATTCTCCACAAAAATCAGTAAGTTTGCTCCCGAATCGGTTCCCCGTTAGGCTATCGCCCTCGGGGATGAAAAGGGAATCGGGTGGAAATCCCGAACAGACCCGCTGCTGTGAAGCTCTGCCGACGTTCTGATACACACCTTTGCCACTGACCGACAACGGAATCTACCTGCACGGTTGGGAAGGCTTCAGAACGAGGAGTCAGTCAGAAGACCTGCCGTTCATTAAAGGCCGCCTTTACTCGTGGAATAGGAAGACGGTACGAAAGCATTTTACCCACAACTCAAAATCATCGAAGAGCGTATGATTCAAACAGTAGTGAAGCGCGACGGGCGCATTGTCGGCTTCAATGAAGAGAAGATTGCCACCGCTATCCGAAAGGCAATGCTCCACACGGAGAAGGGAGAGGATATGCAACTTATCAGGCAAATAACCGACCACATCTCCTTCCGAGGTGAAGCACAGATGGAGGTGGAAGCCATCCAAGACATGGTGGAGATGGAGCTGATGAAGAGTAGTCGTAAGGATGTTGCCCAAAAGTATATTGCCTATCGCAATCAACGACGCATAGCACGCAAAGCCAAGACACGTGACATTTTTCTGGAGATTATCAACATCAAGAGTAACGACGTTACACGAGAAAATGCCAACATGAATGCAGACACGCCGGCCGGCATGATGATGAAGTTCTCCAGCGAAACCACCAAGCCTTTTGTGGATGACTACTTATTGAGTGATGAAGTGAAAGAGGCAGTACGAGGAAACTATCTGCACATTCACGACAAAGATTATTATCCGACCAAAAGTCTAACCTGCGTGCAACATCCATTAGACCGCATTTTGCAACATGGTTTCTTTGCCGGACACGGAGCTTCGCGACCGGCCAAACGCATCGAAACAGCCAGCATTCTGGGATGTATATCACTGGAAACTGCCCAAAATGAGATGCATGGCGGACAGGCTATTCCTGCTTTCGATTTCTATTTGGCTCCCTACGTGCGTTCCTCTTTCATCGAAGAGGTCAAATCGTTGGAAGAGTTAATGGGGAAAGACTATTCACATCTGTATAACAAAGAGTTGGACGACTATCTTTCCGCACCGTTGGAGGGTTTGGAGGGCGAAGCACGCATTCTGCAAAGTGCTATCAACAAAACCGTCAGTCGTGTGCACCAAGCCATGGAAGCGTTTATTCATAACATGAATACAATACATAGTAGGGGTGGTAACCAAGTTGTATTCTCTTCTATCAACTACGGCACCGACACCAGTGCCGAGGGACGTTGCATTATTCGTGAGTTATTGAACAGCACCTATCGAGGTGTGGGCAATGGCGAAACCGCCATCTTCCCTATCCAGATTTGGAAGAAGAAACGAGGTGTAAGTTACTTGATTGAAGACCGTAATTACGACCTCTATCGTTTGGCTTGTAAAGTAAGCGCACGACGTTTCTTCCCTAACTTCCTCAACCTGGATGCCACTTTCAATCAGAATGAAGCTTGGCAGGCTGATGACCCGAAGCGCTACGAGCACGAAGTGGCTACCATGGGATGCCGTACCCGTGTGTTTGAAAATCGTTTTGGACCAAAGACCTCCATCGGACGCGGTAACCTTTCGTTCTCCACCATCAACATTGTGCGTCTGGCTATCGAGTGTATGTCTGTTACCGATGTTGAACAACGCATTGCTCTCTTCTTCTCCAAATTGGACAATCTGTTAGAAATTACAGCTCGTCAATTGCACGAGCGCATGGAGTTTCAAAAGACGGCATATGCCAAGCAATTCCCTCTGCTGATGTCTTCGCTTTGGATAGGAAGCGAGAATCTGAAGCCCGGCGACACCATTGCCTCTGTCATCAACCAAGGTACACTAGGAATAGGTTTCATTGGATTGGCAGAATGCTTGGTTGCTCTGATAGGAAAGCATCATGGAGAGAGTGATGAAGCACAACAATTGGGCCTTCGCATCATCACGTACATGCGCGACAGAGCCAACGATTTCTCCGAGCGTAACCAACACAACTACAGTATTTTGGCTACTCCTGCAGAAGGACTCTCCGGGCGTTTTACCCGCATTGACCGTAAGGAATTTGGCATCTTATCTGGTATTACAGACCGCGATTACTACACCAATTCAAACCATGTGCCTGTTTACTATAAATGCTCCGCCCGACATAAAGCCGAAGTGGAAGCTCCTTATCACGAACTTACACGTGGCGGACACATCTTCTACGTGGAGATGGATGGTGATGCAACTCACAATCCTGAAGCCATAATGCGTGTGGTAGACATGATGGACGCTTACAACATTGGGTACGGTTCGGTCAATCACACACGCAACCGTTGTATGGCATGCGGATATGAGAATGCTGAAAGCGGATTGGAACAATGTCCCAAGTGTGGAAGCAAACACATCGACCGCCTGCAACGCATCACCGGATACTTGGTTGGAACAACCGACAGATGGAACGCTGCCAAGCTATCTGAACTTAACGACCGTGTTATTCATAACTTAGATGCCTCTCAACCATGCTTGCCATTCTCAGAGTAATTGAAGATACCACTGTAGACGGGCCCGGATTCCGAACATCCATCTATGCTGCCGGATGTAATCATCGGTGTCCGGGTTGCCATAACCCGCAATCGTGGGACATTCGAGCCGGAAGAGTGATGGAAACAGACGAATTACTCAGTATTATCCTGGCCGATCCGTTTGCAGATGTCACTTTTACCGGAGGCGATCCGATGTTGCAGGCTGAAGGTTTCTGTGAATTGGCGCGTGCCATTAAACAACAGAGCAACAAAACCATTTGGTGCTATACGGGCTACACATTTGAGGCTTGTCTGCAACATTCTGCCAGACGTCAATTGCTGCAATATGTAGATGTGCTTGTGGATGGTCCTTATATAGAGGCATTGAGAGATGAAACGCTGTTATTCAGAGGCAGCAGTAACCAACGATTGATAGACGTTAAAAAGGAACTTCAGAAAATGAATCAATAGAAAACTGTACTTGCAATCACCGGACGAAGGAAAGAAATAAGGGAAAAAGTAGTGCTGGCGAAGAAGTTTCAGGGAGAAAGTCATACCTTTGCAGAGAATCAAACTAACAGAAATGATATGCCAATCATCCAAATATCCTCTCTCAACCATCCCGGAGTAGAGATTTTCTCTACACTGACCGAAGCACAACTACGCAATAAACTGGAACCGGAAAAGGGAATCTTCATTGCCGAAAGCCCGAAAGTGATTCGAGTAGCACTGGATGCTGGCTATGAACCGGTAGCTTTATTGTGTGAAGAGCGACACATCGGAGGTGATGCTGCCGACATTGTGGAGCGTTGCAACCATATCCCCATCTACATCGGTAGCCGAGAACTGTTAGCCAAGCTAACCGGTTATACATTGACACGGGGCGTTTTGTGTGCCATGAAACGGCGTCTTCTTCCTCGCATTACGGAGGTTTGTAAGGACAAAAAGCGTATTGTTGTTATAGACGGAGTGGTAGATACAACCAACATCGGAGCCATCTTCCGCTCAGCCGCAGCCTTAGGCATGGATGCAGTAGTACTGACGCCAACCTCATGCGACCCACTCAACAGACGATCCATACGTGTTTCCATGGGTTCTGTCTTTCTGATTCCGTGGACATGGTTGGAAGGGTCTGTTTCTACGTTGAAGGATGAAGGCTTCCGAACGGTAGCTATGGCTCTGACTGAAAACTCTATTCCACTCTCACACCCATCACTAAAGAGAGAATCTCAATTAGCTATCATCATGGGTACAGAGGGGGACGGATTGGATCCGAAAGTGATTGAAGAGGCCGATTACACCGTACGCATACCCATGGCACACGGAGTGGACTCGCTCAACGTAGCTGCTGCATCTGCCATAGCCTGCTGGGAATTGGGCAAAAAATAAGACTACTTCATAGTAAAGTAGCCTTTCTGTGAATTATTGAGATGTGTTACACATCCATTTTCTCAAACTTATAGCCCAGCCTTTTCAACTCGATGGCAGCTCCCAAACGATACATGACCTTGCAAGCACGAGCAAAGATATGAAAAGCCATGGGGCTTTGGGGTTCGATGTGCTCATGACGAATACGAGTTACAGAAGCCTCGGCACATCGACGAATGATATCTTCCAGCGCACGCGCCTCGTAGCCATCAAGAGGCAAGCCAAGTAAGTCGCGCACTATATGCTCGTCCATGTCATCAAATCCTTGCTCACCATAATAAGATTGGAAGTTTGCTTGACTACAACGCTCCCAATCGGTATCCCACCCTTTTGCTACGGCCAATCCTAGATAGGCTGCCCAAGCAACACTGACGGTAGGATAGTCACGAATCTGCGGTACGGCATCGGCCATATATTCAGGTGCCAAGTCGTGCCAACGATTATCAATGTCTTCACTGGCTAGTAATTGGCCATTCAACAGATTGGCGGAAGTACAAAGACGAAGCAATTCGTCTTGCAAGCGGGTTTCAAAATCGCTTAGATATTCTTTATTCATGGGTTTTCTTGTTAGGGTTCATCTTCATACGATAGACATTGGTCATCTTTTGTTCAAAACCTTGCGAACGATAGAGATGATTGGCTTCTACACGTTTGGGATTGCTGGTAAGCATAAGCAGAGGTATCTGATGTGAACGTACATAACGAATGGCATGCTCGAGCAACAACTTACTATATCCGTGTCCGCGATAAGCCTTGTCTACCACAACATCTTCCACCCAAGCCTTCTTTCCCGTAGGGCTGCAATAGCTACCAATGGTAAGCATACCTACCACTTCGTCAGCATGAAGTAAGAGGAAGAGATGGCTACCGGCATCGGCCAGTAATGCTCGGAAAGCCACTTCGTCGAACACGAAAGGTGAGGTTGTGAGCTGATGCAACAAAGCCGTTACGCTTTGTTGCACGCTCATACTGTATTCGGTCACTTCAACAACACGCATCATATGTACTTTACTTCAATGCATCAAGATTTTGCTGATTGAGAAGCTGCTTGCCTTCTGCAGTGTACATATAGGCGATACGTTCGGCATAAGCCTTTTCTATCTTTCCACGCACCATCTTCATGGTAGAGTTAATCATCTGATTCTTCTCCGTGAAAGGTTCTGCCAGTACGGCAAAGCAACTGGGTAACCAACGTTCCGGGAACATACCTTCCAGTTCTCCACCCTTTTTAAACTTGCCAACAGCCTTATCCAATACTTGCAAAGCAGCCTTACGTCCCTCTTCTGTATCCAGTGTGAGATTCTGTTGCTTTAGCTTTCTAGTCAATTGTTCCTTATTGGGAACGATAAGAGCCGTTGTGTATGCAGACTGATTGTTGTAGAGCATTACCTGGTCGATGTAGGGAGATTGTTCTACCAATGACTCTTCGATACCTTCCGGGCTGTACTTCTCGCCATCGCTAGAAATAAGCAGGCTTTTGAAGCGTCCCTTCACATAAAGCAATCCTTCTTTCGACATGTAGCCCAAGTCACCGGTATAGAGTTTGCCATCTTTCACGGTTTCGGCTGTAGATTCCGGATTCTTCCAATAACCGGCCATTACGTTCTCACCCTTTACAACGATTTCTCCCATCTCTCCAACAGGCAGTTCCTTGCCTTCGCTATCGCAAATGGTCAGTTCAATGGGGCTTACCAGCTTACCACTAGAACCAAAACGGTAACGATCGGGACCATTGGATGAGATAACCGGAGTGGCTTCGCTCAATCCATAGCCTTGGAACATAGGAATACCGATACCAATGTAGAACTTCTGCAAATCTTTGTCCAGCAATGCACCTCCACCAATAAAGAAGCGAAGCTGACCACCGAAGTTCTCTCTTACCTTGGAGAATAGAATCTTGTCGAACATCCATACCAACGGTTTCAACAGGTATCGCCATCCTTTGAAATCGAGATTACTATCTCCATAGTAGAGCTGACGTACTTTCAGTCCGAAGTTGAAAAGACGCACCGTAGTATCGCCTTTGGCACGAATACCTTGTTCAATGTTCTTCTTGAAAGTCTTGGCCAATGCCGGTACACTAAGAATAAAGTGTGGCTTTACCTCTTTTATATTGAGAGGAATGTTCTTTAATGATTCCAACGGAGTACGACCTACTTGTACGGTAGCTACCGTTGCGCCTACCGACATCATAATATAGAATCCCACCACATGGGCAAAACAGTGGTCAAGAGGCAAAATGATGAGAGTACGCCAAGTCTGGTCAATGTTTACTAACGTGAGCGATTGTTCCACATTGGCCGTATAGTTACGGTGAGTAAGAATGACACCCTTCGGATCGCTCGTGGTACCACTGGTGTAAGTAATGGTGGCATAGTCATCGTTCTGGATGGAGTTTGCCACAGCCATAAACTCCTCATGCGTGTGGTTGGAGAGGAAAACATCTCCCAATTTCATCACGTCTTCCACACACATTTCCCCGGCTTCATAACTCTCCTGTTTGTCGAAGACGATGATTTTCTCCACACTGGTCAACTGCTCTTTAATGGCACGTACCTTCTTCAAGTGTGTACCGCTCACCATGATGTACTTCACATCTCCGTGGATGAGGCGGAACAACAAGTCGTTGCTCTCTTCCAGCTTGATACTGAGAGGAACATTCACCGCACCGGCATAGAACATGGCCAACTCTCCGATTACCCACAAGTTGCGGCCTTCGCTAAGCAGAGCCATACAGTCACCCTTCTTCACTCCCAGCGCTTGCAGGCCTGCGCCCAGACGATATACCTGTTCCTTTACCTGCGTGTAGGTAGTGGGTTGAAATACTTTGTCGGTTTTTTCAAGCAGGAATGTATTATTGGGATACTGCTTGACCGAGGCTTCGAATAAATCTACAAGTGTTTTCTTCATATCTCTTGATAAATGTGTTGATTAGCTGTTGCTTAAAATAGTTTCAATTCGGCCGCAAAGATAGCTATTTATAACACATCAGCAAAATGGCACATTCCCGGAGACTGAGGCTGCGATTAGACATTGAGGGAACAACTATCAGGCTTTTACAACGTACACCTTTGGCATCAGGAAGGAGAAAACGATGTGTTTAGCAACCTAAAACGACGTTTTCTTTCCGGGAAATGCGCTTACTTTCGCTTCTTTCCATTACCTTTGCTCGTAACAAAACATCTGCTAGAAAAACAACAAGAGTATTATGGAATTTCCGCAAGTAGATTTACCAGTCGATGTCATTGCATGGACGGAAGTGACCGAAGACATTCTGAACATTTACAAGCAATCGTGCCGACTGAAGGCCTGCATCTTCGTGCTGTGCATCGAAGGCTCCATCACTGCCTCCATCAACCTGAGAGACATCGAGGTGAAGCAGGGCGACTTCATTACGCTTCCGCCGGGCAGCATCATTCAGGTGTACGAGCAGAAGGCTAAGTTGAGATTGGGCTTCATCGGCTTCTCGTCGCAAAGTGTGGAGCGAGTGAACATCATACAATCCTGCGCTTCGTTACTTACGCTCTCCAAATATCCGGTCATTTCACTGCCTCCGCAAGTGGCATCTTACTGGGAGAAGTTCTTCGAACTATGGGCACAGCTGACCACAGGGCCATACACGCCCGACAGCAAGCAGGTGGAGTTTGTGCTGAAGGAAATCCTCTACGGAGTGGACAAGCTCTACCAACGCTACCACCATCAGGAGGAGAGCATCAAGAAGAAGAAAGAGTCCATCTTGCGCGAATTGATTCAGCTCATCATCGAGAACTACGTTACGGAGCGTCATGCCCAGTTCTATGCCGACAAGTTGGGCATCACGCTACAGTACCTGAGCACCACCGTGAAGCAGATTACCGGAAAAACCGTGCTCGACCTGATTGCCTACGTGGTACTGGTGGACGTGAAGGCCAAATTGAAGTCTTCAGACATGACGGTGCAGGAGATTGCCTATTCGCTCAACTTCCCCAACGCCTCGTTCTTCGGAAAATACTTCAAACGATACACGGGAATGACACCACTGGAGTATAAGAACAGTTAGGGGAGTCAAGAAGCCAAAGAAGAGCATCCGAAAAACTTCTCTTTTGTCTGAAAAAACTTCTCATTTATCTAAAAAAACTTCCTATATTTGCTGCCAATGCAACAAGCAGAAATCGTCTAACCCAATGAGTGACTGATTATGAAGAAGCAAATTATCACCATGTTAACCATTTGCTGCACGCTGGGAGGCCTCTTCACCGCCTGCAACAATGCCGATAAAACGGGCGAGCTGAAGTTCAGCAACACCAAAGTAAGCACCATCTTCCACGTCTTTGACGACAGTGCCATGCCGGCATGTTTCCTCAACATGAAGATTGAGTATGCCAAGAAGGCTATCAACGAAGAGATGAAAGACTGCGTCAACAAGTACATCATTGCCTCGTGCCTGGGAAGCCGCTATATCGACAAGCAACCCGAACCGGCCGTACAAGCATATGCCGACAGATACATCTTGGAGTATCGCAACACCGTGGAACCAATGATACGGAGAGATCAGGACGAGAACATCGACAATCCTACCCTCAGAGACTGGTACTCCTACTTCATGACGGTGACCGGAGAGGTGAAATACTACCAGAAGAACCTCCTCATCTACTCCACATCCTACGAAGAGTATGCCGGCAGCCCCGACCGAATCTTCAACTTCAACTTCCTCAACCTCGACCTCCGCACCCTAACCCCCATACACCTGGACGACCTGTTCGTGGAGGAGTATCAGGAGGCACTGACCGAGCTGTTGTGGAACCAGCTGATGGTGGACAATAAAGTGACCACCCGACAGGAACTGGAGGAGATGGGATATGGCAGTACCAGCGACCTGAAGCCCATCGACAACTTCTACCTCACCCCCCGAGGCATCACCTTCCACTACAACGTCTACGAGATTGCCCCCTACGCCATGGGCAATGTCACCATACACATCCCCTACGAGCAGATGGAGCACATCTTGAGCGACGATTATGCCATTCTGCAAAGTATCCGAAAACAATAACCCTACAAACGCATGGAACTCATCCTGAAATACTTCCCCGAGCTGACCGACGAGCAGAAGCAGCAATTCGCTGCCCTCGACGCGCTCTACCACGACTGGAATGCGAAGATTAACGTCATCTCGCGAAAAGATATCGACAACCTGTACGAGCACCACGTGCTCCACTCACTCAGCATTGCCAAGGTCATCAACTTCCGCCCCGGCACGCACGTCATGGACTTAGGCACCGGCGGAGGTTTCCCCGGCATTCCGCTCGCCATACTCTTCCCCGAAGTGAAATTCCACCTGGTGGACAGCATCGGCAAGAAGGTGCGCGTGGCCACCGAGGTAGCATCGGCCATCGGACTGAAGAACGTCACCTTCTGCCACGAGCGGGCGGAGGACGAGAAGCAGACCTTCGACTTCGTAGTCAGTCGAGCCGTCATGCCCCTCACCGACCTGCTGAAAATCATCCGCAAAAACATCTCCGTCAAGCAGCAAAACGCCCTCCCCAACGGCCTCATCTGCCTGAAAGGCGGAGAATTGGAGCGCGAAACCCTCCCCGTGAAGCACAAAACCACCATCTGGGAGCTGAAAGACCACTTCACCGAAGAATACTTCGACACCAAAAAGGTCGTTTACGCAAGCATTTGATTTCTGATTTCTGATTTATAATTTCTGATTTTATGCTGCAGAACCCCACCTTATCAAAGGCCATTGCCTACGCTGTACGGATAGTAAATTTATATAAGTTTCTCGCCGAACAGAAGTCCGAGTTTGTCATGAGTAAGCAACTATTGCGTTGCGGAACCTCCATTGGAGCCAATATTAGCGAAGCCTTGGGTGCCGAATCTACTGCCGACTTCATTCACAAACTTGCCATCGCTCAAAAAGAGGCCAACGAAACCATCTACTGGCTGATTCTGCTCAATCAGACCCAATACATATCAGATATTCAGTACGAATCCATGCACAACGACTGCAACGAACTGCGGAAAATACTTACCTCCATCATACTAACTACCAAGCAAAAGCACCCCCAAAAAATAACAGCCCCCAATCATAAATCCGAAATCAAAAATCATAAATCATAAATCATAAATCA
>JAGATY010000048.1 GCA_017621035.1 Bacteroides sp.
GAAGCTTATAATAACAAGCCCTACGCTTCAAATCATCCAAGGAACGCTGCTCTCGTTCTCGAAAGCGGGTGCAAAAGTAGAGCATTTAAACATTACAGCCAAACATTATAACCACTTTTTTTGAACTTTTTTTAATCAAAACAGCTAACTCATTGATACAGAAATATGTTTTATAACATGTTTTTGAAGAAAAAGAATAAGATAAGAAAAACAAGACACCTATTTAATATTATACGCGCGAGAAGAATTTTGATTTATGATTTCTGATTTATGATTTCTGATTTATGATTTGGGAGTTGGTGAAAAAGATGAAGAGTTGAACGGGAATAAAGTTTTTTATGTGAAGGTGAAGAGAAAAATAGCTATATTTGCAGACAGGAAAACTAAAAAGGAAGGAGTTGATGAAGCTTCCGAAAGCCACCAAAACAACCGAGACGTACCAACGCCGTATCAACTCCGTACCAACGCCGTACCAAGGCCGTACCAAGGCCGTTCCCTTAGATACGGAGAAGACAGGGGGAGGAGATTAGGAGGATTTAGGATTTGAGATTTATGATTTAGGATTTAGGATTTTGGATTGTGATTGGGGGGTTAGAAATCTGAGAGAAAAAGAATCAAGACAAGTAGCGTAAAGAAAAAATCATTTTAGACAAATTGGGTAAGGGTTCATTTTTAGGGTTCAGGTTCATATGAACCTTCCCTCCAGACAAAATATTTACTATTTTACTGATTATCTGTATATTACAAGAAATTATCCAATTAAATTAGTAAAACAATATTGGGGAAAGGATTATTTCAACGATTGCATGCCTGTAAGTATTTATCACTTCCGGATATCATAGAAAGCGAAAAGAAGTTTTAAAGATGATGAGCATTGGTTTAAAACTTTTGCACCGGAAGTTTTAAAGTTCCTGGCGAGTGGTTTTAAAGTTATCGGGAAGAAGTTTTAAAGTAGATAACATCAGATTAGACTCCTGCCGCATAGAAACATGCCGGCTGATATACAGCAGACAAAGGAAACAACAAGTTGCTCCAAAATACTTTTGGGTAATAAAATATTCACACACAAGAGAAAATAATTCTTGAATAATGAGGATATTTGAAGGTTCTATATGAACCTGAACCCTAAAATGAACCCTATCACCCTACCAGAAAATAATCAAACCGTTGGTTTTCAAGGTATTCAAAATTTAGCCACATATTAAATCTAAGCAGAAAGGAGTCGGAACGTAAATTGTAAGAGAAAGAAACGATAGGTAATTTATTAGGACAATCATAAAAGAATACTTAGGCTTTCTAGACAGGGGACAACAATCCTTTTCAACGTTTCTCTTTCTTCAGCACAAAGAGGGGCAGGTAGAAGAAAATGGCAACAATCGACATAATCAATCCTCCAATGGTTCCCGCAGCCAAGGGGAACCAGAAGGCCTCCTTATCGGTTCCTATCATAAATGGAATGAAGCCAAGAATCGTAGAGACCAACGTCAGGAAGATGGGGAGAATCTTTGCATTCCAAGCCTTTACATAAGCGCGATGTTCCGTCAGTCTCGGATAACGCTTCCGAATGTTGTTATACTCATTCAGAATATAAATACTGGCGTTGACAGTAATACCGCACAGCAAAATGAAAGAGGCGAAACCACCCTGGTCGAAGTTCAGGCCAAACCAATAGAAAGTAAGGAAGACACCGATGTAAGAGACCGGTATCACAAAGATAATTGCCAGTGGTTGCTTCAATGAGTTGAACAGAATGGCAGTAGTGAAGAAAATGATGGCTATCACCACCAGCAGAAGCAGATACTGTTTGTTATCGTCCTTTCCCCAACGCCAGTAAGAATTATAGGACTCTGCACTGTAGCCCATCGGCAACAAGCGGTTAAACTCTTCCAGCTCACGATCCAATATCTTGTGTCCCATCTCATTAGAACCAATATACTCATATTGCAGACAGAGGCGATATTGCTGATTCTCCTTACTGATGCGTTGAGGTGTCTGTCCCTTCTCTACCACAGCCAACTCTGAGAGTTTATAACCAGGTGAAACGGTATTAGAAAAGGCATGGAAAGGGAAATATTGCATGCCCCATATGTCATACTCACGCGACTGACGGGAGGAGAGCTTTATCTTCTCTGCTCCATTCTCTGTCACCACACTTCCGGCATCAATATCCTTTCCATAAATCGGTTGCAAGGCAGTAAACAGCTGATACGCATTGATGTCTTCCTGCGCCATCCGCTCTTTGTTAAGATTGAAATAAAACTCCTGATAATCATCCTTCCACCAAGAGAACTCAGAATTGATTAACACCTCCTTGATGCGCCTGTAAGTCAAGAGCTTTGCCTTCAGTTTCTCTGCCCACTCATACAGTTCATCATAGTTATAGCCAAACATACGTACCCGATAAGAGCCGGCACTCTCACGCACATCGTTACTAAAGCCCTGATCCTGCAGGCCATAGATACCCCAGCTGCCACCACCCAGTTCTAAAGCCTTGGTAATCATGTTCGACTTCAGGATGTAGGGGAAACCGCTGTTCTCTGCCTCTTTGGTAAAATAGACATTGATACTTGCACGACGGGCATTATAGATGGAGGTATGGAACTGTCTTATCTCCTTAAAACCACTCAGATAACTCTCCATGTGTTTCACCAGCGTATTCATCTGTTCCAAGGTGCTTCCGTTAGGAAGATTTGCATTAGCAGTCAGCACAACCTCTTCATTGCGAGTAAAATAACTACCCTCATACACCTTCTGTACAAAGAGGCGCAACGAGCCACCCAGTGCCACATCCACCACCGGTTTCACATCTTCTTTATAAGTAGAAGAACCGAAAGTCTTGTTATAAAGCTTTTCCCAGCGTCCCTCTCCTTCCAACTTTTCCGGCAACAAGAAAATCGGTAAGCCGAATCCCAACAACAGTAACAGATAGGCAACCCAACGCCCACGACAAAGCAGGCGAATCAGTGCATGATAGAAGCGGTTGAAGTAAATAGGGAAACGCTTATTAAAGTGCTTCAACCTCAGCAAGAAACGGTTCAGTCGAGGAAGACGAGCCATTCGTCCTTTCCACCTTCCTTGCCCTGCCACAACAGAAGATGCCCCCTCCAACATTCCCAGCTTATCCATCATGGCCGGTACAAAGAAGAGAGCCACCATCAGAGAGACGCCCAAGTTGATAATTACCACGGCCGCAAAGTCCTGCAGGTTAAGTCGGATGTTTTCATTCAAGAAGAAAATAATCACCAAAGCCCCCATTGTGGTCAGTGCAGCAGCCAATACTGACATGAAAGCCTTCAGATTACGCCGATGCAAGATGTGGTCGGTCATCACAATTGCACTGTCTATCACCAGATTCAAGGAGACAGTAATACCTGCCAGCGAATAGAGCTGCATCTCCAACCCGCAGAAGTAATAGAAGATGATAGCAATGGCAATGTTTACCACCAGACTGGAAACTATCAGGAACAGATACTTCCACCTGCGGGTAATCGCCCAGATAAACAGTAGCAGAATCAGTACCGTCAGTCCTGTACGCAGGTAAATCTTATCCAATTCCAACCGGATATATTCTGTAGCATCATAGCTGACGTGCACCTCATAGCCGGCCGGAAGCTGACGTTTAATAGCTTCCATCTCCTTCATCACCTCTTTACTGAGTTGCAACTGATTAGCCGTTTCTTCTGCTGTAATGGAAAGATAGATAGAGTTTAGGCCATTGATGCGGTAATAGCTTTGCGGTTTCTCTTCCCCATAGGTCACCTTCACCAGTTCATTCAATCCAACCAACCTACCGTCTGTTGCCGTCACAAATATCTGTGAGGGGTCAAAGGTTGTCGAAACATTCTGCGGAAGCAGTGCCAAGCGTATCCATTGTTCACTACCGCTCCCATTGTCAATATTGTGTGTACCCAGGAACTCTTTTTGATAATGACGTTGCAGAGCCACACGGATATCTGAGAGTGTGATGCCCAACAGGCGCAACTGTTCACTGTCATATTCCAGTTGCCACTCCATGGGGGTAGCTCCACTCAACTCTATCTTATAGATTCCGGAGAGGCGTGCCAACTTGGGCTTGATATTCTCTTCCGCATACTGCTGTATCAAGATAGGGGTAGAGGGCGCATTCAAAGTAAACGAGAGGAATGGACGAGTAGCATTCTCATCCGGTGTACGCATCTGTATAACCGGATAACTGACCCCATCCGGCAACTGCGGCCACGTCTGCCGAATAATGGTAGAGGCTTCAAAGCGTACCGCATCAATATTAGCGTGCTTATCCAGCGAAACAGTGATATTGCCATAACCATTTCCGGAGTTTGAATCCAGGCTTTTCACCCCCCGAATACGTGCCAGCATAGACTCCAGCTTGCTGGTGACTTCCATCTCTACCACACGCGACGAGGTTCCCGGCATGCTGAAGCTCACCGTAAAACCGGGCAGAGAACGTGACGGATTAAGTTTGACCGGCAACAGAGGTATCAGTGCCAGTCCCACTAACGCCAGACAGACAAATGTCACAATTACAGTAAAAGAGGAAGCCTTATTCATGTCTGTTATCGAATATCGTAATCAAACTTATCAGACAACGAGAAACCACTTGCAAAGTCATGCAATGTCAGTTTTCGTATCTTGTAATAGTTCAGCCAATAGTCTTGCAAGGCTGAGATGTAGTTACGTTGCGCCTCCTGCTGACGGTTCAAGGCCAGTGTCAGGCTGTTCACATCTGCCTTACCAATAATAAAACGCTGCCTGGTCTCATTATAAGCCAAGATGGAGAGATCCAAAGCCTCTTCCGAGCTGTTGACCAGGCTCTGTTGCATATTGAAGTCATTCACGGCCATAATCACCTCTTCTTCAACGCTTATTTCCGTCTGTCGTGCCGAGGTTTTGACAATATTCAGGTTGTTCTTGGCCATGTTATACTTTCCCTTCCGTACTCCCCAGTCCAGCAGTGGAATAGAGATACTGAAAGAGATTACCTCCTGTTGCATAGGCTTTTTATAGGCATCAGAGAAATCTTCTGCTACCTGATTAAAACCAATGCTGGCACTCAAGTTTGCGTTGAAGAGTGACTCTTTGCGGGTTTTATCCACCTTTTGCTCTGCCTCCAGAATATTCTGACGCACCTCCAGAAACTCCGGATTGTTACTCTTTGCTGCTGTCAACGCCTCATCCAAGGGGATTACAAAGGACTGCGGCTTCCCTGGTAACTGTATGCGAATCAGCGTATTCTTCTCCATATTCAGGTAAGAAGCCAAAGAGAACATGGCACGCTTCAGTGCACTGGCAGCATTCTGCAACGTGTTGCGTGCATTCACTACATCCAGTTCCAGTGTCAGCAAATCTGCCCTACTGATAGCAGCTATTTTCAAGCGTTGCTTTCCTATCTGATAGAGTGTATCGGTAGAGGTCACATTCTCTTGAGCCAACTCATATTCTGCCTGTGCCATAGCCAGTTGAAAGAAGTAATTAACCGCAGTTTCCGATACCTGCTCGGCATTGTAGATATACTCTTTCTTTGCCTTCTCATACTTCAATGGCTCAATCTTCCGTTCCCAGCGAAACGCATTATACCCTAACAGGCTTTGTGAGTAACCTAGGCGAAACGGTACACTGCTGAACTGAGTATATTTATTGCTGCCAAAACTACGCATGAAACCCAGTTCCGTGTCAATGAAAAAGGTACCACCCGTCAGGTCAAAGTTCTGTTCAATAGAGAGGTTTCCATACGCATAGTAGGATTGCTGACTGCGGTAGACATCCCTATCCAGCTCTGAGTCGTAACGACGGGTAATGTTCCGGTTATACTGTGCTGGCGTGAGGTTCAAGGTCAGACTAGGCAAACGGTTTGCCTTGTAAGAGCGATACTCCCAATAACTGGACAGATACATGTTTTGTGTACGGAAAGCTTCCAGCGAACTGTCGTTAGCCAAGGCAATGGTTTTCTGCAAGTCCAGTTCAATATATTGTTGGGCCTCAGCGGGAATCAGTCCCATACACAAGAGGAAGAGGATTAAAGTCTTTTTCATACCAAATCGTGAAATTAGTGATTAGTAACTTGTTGAGGTGTCTTATCTTCCTTCCGATAGATATACCAGTAAATCAGCGGAATAATAAAGAGGCTGACCGCTGTTCCAATGGTCATGGCACCAATCATGGCAATGGAGAGCGGTTTCTGTAATTCAGAACCCATATCGAAAGAGAAGAGCAAGGGCACCATTGCAAAGATGGTTGTCAGTGAAGTCATGATGATAGGACGCAAACGACGGCGACCCGCCTCATGAATAGCCTCCAGCAGTGGCATGCCTCCCTTACGTAACTCATTGATGGCATCCAGTTTCAAGATAGAGTCATTGATAATGATACCGCACGTTACAATGATACCGATGGCTGACATCAGATTCAGTGTATGCCCGCACACCCAAAGCAGTACCAGTGCAAAGGCCACATCAATCGGGATTTCCGTCAGTACGATTAACGGTTGCAGAAAGCTTTCAAACTGAGCTGCCAAGATGAAATACATCAAAAGGATGGAGATAAACAAGATAATCGTCAGTTCGTCCAGCATCTCCCGATTGGAGAAGAAACTGCCGGAGAAAGAGGTTTCCCAATCCGTGGTAGCATCGGCTGTCTGCTTCACCTGCTTCATCAGTGTTTCTGCATTCTCCACATTGTAGAAACGGTAAGGGATGTATTCACCATCGCGACCGGCCGTAATGGTCTTCAAGTCCTCTGCCGGTGTCACTTGTATCAACTCTCGCAAGGGAATGTAGTCAATCTTTCCCGTTTCATCCGGCAAGGTCTGAATCAAAGTCTCTTGCAGAATCTTGTTCACTGTCTGCTCCTCACCGGCAATATTGATGGGCAGATATTGCTGATAAGAGTGCAGCATGGTAACACTGTTCTCTTTAAAAGCACTCTTCAGCACCCGATAGATTTCGTTATAAGAGACATTGTAAAGCAACAGTTTCTCCAGCAGGATGCTGATGTTCAACTGATTTTCAAAAGCGATACCGGTAGGAGCATTGCCGGTGAGAGCAGTAAAACGTTGCTCCAGGTCGCGTAACTCATCACCCGTAGGAGCTTTCTCTTTGTTACGGGCATAGAGTTCGGCCACCACATCAGCCTCTCCCGTAACAAACAGTTTCTCAAAGACTGTCTCAGGAGGAGAGAATGAGAGTACAGCCAACGGATACTCCTGCTTCAATCGTCGGTAAATCTGTTTCTGTAACGGAAGAATCTCTTCCGGCTTCTCTGTCTTGAAATAGAGTTCTGCTTCCGAGGAGGAGAGTGCCTGCTCTCTATTCAGCAAGAAGTCCTGCTGACCGATAGCTGCCGTCTGCTCCACGGTTTGCTCTTTCAGCTCACTCATCAAGCGGTCTATACGACTCCGATTCTCATCCACGTGAATATTCTCGTTCCACTCTACACGCACCAACAATTCATTCTGATCTATCTCAGGCATACGTTCCTTCTCTATAAAGAAGAAAAAGAATACGCACAGAGGGATAGATACCAGGCAGAACAGTAGGCTGAGTGATTTGTGAGAAAATACCCAATCTACCCCTGCATCATAGAATTTGTCCAGCGTATGTTCTTTCAGCGGGTTGTTCACCTTGATTCTGCTCAACCAAGACTTTCCACGCAAACCGGCTCGGTACACCAGTACATAAAGTACCGGCAGCAACATGATACCGGTAAAATAAGAGACCAGCAAGCCCACCGTTACCGAGAAAGCCTGATCGTAAAACAGCGCACCGGCAATACCACTCATAAAAATAAGGGGTACAAACACGGCAACAGTTGTCAGTGAGGAGCTTAACATCGGTGTAATTACCTCACTGGTTCCCGCAATGGCTGCCCGACGGATGGAATAGCCTCGTTCCCGATACTGTGAAATATTCTCCGTCACAATAATACTATTATCAATCATCATACCCAAGGCCAGAATCAAACCTGACAAAGAGATGATGTTCAGCGACATCTCAAACAGATAGAAGAACAAGAAACAGATAACGATGGAGGCCACCATGCTGATACCAATAATAAAGGGAGACTTCAAATCACCCAAGAAGAGCACAGCCACAATACAGATGAAAAGGAATCCCAGCGTCAGGTTGTCTTGTAGGTTGGAGATGGTGTAGTCCAACAGCTCTGTCTGATTGCGACTGATACTGAAATCGATGTTCGGATAAAGCTTCTTAAAGTAATCCATCGTCTCACTCACAGAGACCTTCATGGCATCCATGTTCTCATCCGCCTGTTTAATAATGGCCAATGTTACAGCCCGTTTTCCGTTGCTGATGGAGATACCTTTCTCTTTAACCGGAACAATATTCACCTTACAGAAATCTCCCAACCGGATAATGCGATTCTCCTTACGTAGTAAGATATTCTCCACGTCTTCTTTTGTACGAAGCAAGGTAGAGAACTTGATATTATACTCATAATAGCCATCGCGCACTGTCATGCTTCCCGGTTCCACATTATTCTCCGTAAGCACTTGCTCTATCTCTTCAATCGACAATTCCAGAGAGGCCATCTTGTCCGGATTGGGTTGTATCTGCACCTGCTGTTCCACCAGACCGGTTACATCCACCATCGCTACCTCCTGCAACTGTTCAATACGACGTTTGATAACATTCTCAGCAAACTGGCACAGGTTCAGAAACTCCTGATTGTATGAGTTATTATGTGTAGCTTGCAGATTGTCCGCCTCTGCATCCTGCTTCAGTGTCAGGTTCAAGTAGAACACCGGCAAGTCTGTTGCACTGGCCTTGATAACCTTGGGTCGTTCTGCCTCTTTCGGCAGATAGTTCATGGCTGCATCAATCTTTTCATTCACCTCAATAAAGGCCAAATCTGTATTGGTGCCGTAGTCAAAGCTCAACCGGATTATGGCAGCTCCGTCCCGTGCCTCACTATTCATATCTTTCAGTTTGGCCACCTGTATCAGTTGCTGACGGAGTGGCTTCACCAGCGTATTCTCCAGCTCACGTGCCGAAGTATTCTGTGCCGATACCTGAACCGTTATTTCCGGAATGGCAATATCCGGCAACAAAGATACCGGCAAGGTGAAATAGGTCACTACCCCCACAATAAAGCAGGCGGTAAATGCCATCAGCACAGCTATCGGACGTTGTATCAGAAACTTTATCATTGCTTAATTACTTTTACCGGAGCCTCATGTGCCAAGTTCACATTCCCCGTGGTGATAACTTTGTCACCCTCCTTCATTCCCTCCATCTCAACCAGGGTGTAATGAGTGCTGTTCTCCAGACCGGTACGCACATAGTTCCACTTTGCCTTACCATCTTCATACGTAAAGGCTACCTGCTTGCCGGAGCGCAACACAACAGCCGTCTTAGGTATCACAAACTGCCCCTCAATGGATCGATGCACATTCACTCTCACATTCATACCGCTGAACAGTTTGTCCTTACCATTGACTACTGCCTTCACCTTCACCAATCCCTTTTCATCCACCAGCGGATTGATTTCACTGATGCGTCCCTCATACTTCACGCCCGTATTGGAATAAGGAGAGACCACCACCTTGTCCCCTTTCTTTATCAGGAACAGTTCACTCTCCAGAATGGTAAAGTCTGCCTCCATCCCCTGTGTTCCCACAATGGTACAGAACGGTTCCGAAAGAGAAGAGGCATTATAAGGTTTAGAGAACAGGTTGGCCACCACACCGTCAAACGGAGCAGTCAGTACAGCATGTTCCTCCTCATACTTGGCCAGTTCATACTGAGAGAGACTCTGGTCATACCCACTCTTCACCCGTGCCAGCTGCATAATGTCTGCCGGCACCTTGGAGGCATCGTCTGCCGGATACCCCTGACCTATCAATACATCGGCCAACTCCAGCTTAGCCCTCTCCAGCGCATCCTTTGCCTGTGCAGTTTGGTTGGCCAGCTTGAACTTATCTAATTCTGCCAGTTTATCACCCTTGCGGACATGGTCACCATTCTTCACATAGATGGTAGTGATGATGTCCACCGTTCCGAAAGTCAAATCAGCCTGTTTTCCGGCTACCATCTTTCCGTTACTTACCAACTCATGCTCAAATGTTTGTTGTTTCAGTGTTTCCAGAGTAACTTCATTATTCTCACTCGGCAATACGGTGGCAACACTGCCCTCCGCAGCAGACTCTTTCTTGCCCTCTCCACAGGACATCAGGCACAAGAAAGTAAAGAGTAATACATTTCTGTTCATATCTTTGTTAATTAAGTTTCGCAAGCTCAACTCTATGGAGATAAAGGAGTTAAGGAGTCAAAGTCAAATCACTTTCAACTTTATCGCTTACGCTCATCAACCTCCCAACTCATAATTCATAATTCATAATTCATAA
>JAGATY010000049.1 GCA_017621035.1 Bacteroides sp.
CTCTTCCGATCTCATAAATCATAAATCACAAATCATAAATCATAAATCACAAATCACAAATCCTCTAATTCTTTTTCTTACTTTTGCAGCAGTTCTAACCCAAAACAGTAAATTATGAATGTTCAGATTGAGAAGAGCTGGAAGGAGCGTCTGCAGCCGGAGTTCGACAAGCCCTATTTCCAAACGTTGACCGACTTTGTCCGTCAGGAGTACCGGCAAGGAGCTGTCTATCCGCCGGGCAAGTTGATTTTCAATGCTTTCAACCTCTGTCCTTTCTCCCAAGTAAAGGTAGTCATCATAGGGCAAGACCCCTATCACGGTCCCGGTCAGGCACACGGCTTATGCTTCTCGGTGAACGATGGAGTGGCATTCCCTCCCTCGCTGGTCAACATCTTTAAAGAAATTAAGAGTGATTTGGGCAAAGAGATTCCTCTTACCGGCAATCTTACCCGTTGGGCTGAACAGGGCGTCTTGTTGCTGAACGCCACCCTTACCGTGCGTGCTCATCAGGCCGGCTCGCACCAGAAGCATGGCTGGGAAGAGTTTACCGATGCCGCCATTCGCCTGCTTGCCGAGGAACGGGAGCACCTGGTCTTCATTCTCTGGGGAGCCTATGCTCAACGCAAAGGTGCCTTTATCGACCGCAACAAGCATCTGGTGCTGGCCTCTGCTCACCCTTCACCCCTCTCTGCCTACAATGGATTCTTTGGCAACAAGCACTTCAGTCAGGCAAACGAATACCTGAAGATGCACGGAGAGCGGGAGATTGAGTGGTAAGTGAATTTTAGCTACTAGTAGCAGTGTTTTCTAAGAGGGTGTGCCTAAAATATCAATAAGTTGATTTATGACACACTCTCTAAATCAAATGAATGTTGTGTTCCTTACACTCCTTCCGCATCTCATCCGGCCAAATGCTGGCTTGGATTTCTCCGATGTGTGCCTTCCGTAGGTAGAACATACAGAGGCGAGACTGGCCGATACCGCCACCAATGCTTAGTGGCAGTGTGTCGTTCATCAGACGCTTGTGGAAGTAAAGTTCCAGCCGTTGCTCTTCACCCACCTCTTTCAGCTGACGTACCAGTGCCTCTTTATCCACACGGATACCCATGGAGGAGAGTTCAATGCTGCGTTGCAGTACATCGTCCCACAGCAGCAAGTCACCATTCAGTCCGGGCAAACCGTTCATGCCCGGTGTGGTGTAGTCGTCATAGTCCGGCGCACGTCCGTCATGCTTCTTGCCATCGCCCAGCTTACTGCCTATGCCGATGATGAACACAGCTCCATACTTCTTGGTGATGGCATGCTCTCTGCACTTCGGCTCCAGGTCAGGATAAAGAGCACGCAACTCTTCTGCATGAATAAAGTGAAGCTCCTGCGGAGCCGGCAGACAAGGCTTTATCTGTGGATACATCTCATACACCAAGTACTCGGTACGCACCATGGCGGCATAGATGCGGGTGACAATCTCCTTCAAAAACTCCACGTTTCTGTCTTCCGGGCGTATCACCCTCTCCCAGTCCCACTGGTCCACGTAAAGAGAGTGCAGGTTGCCCAGCTCCTCATCGGCACGAATGGCATTCATGTCTGTGTAGATGCCATAACCCGGCTCGATGCCATACTCAGCCAGCGTTACCCGTTTCCACTTGGCCAACGAGTGCACCACCTCGGCCTGCGCATCGCCCAAATCCTTGATAGGGAAAGATACCGCACGCTCCACCCCGTTCAAGTCATCGTTGATACCCATGCCTTTCAGCACGAAGAGGGGAGCAGTGACACGTCTCAGCCTTAGTTCCGAGGAGAGATTCTGCTGAAAAAAGTCTTTGATTTGCTTGATACCCAGCTCCGTCTGTCGCAAGTCAAGCAAAGGTTTATATCCTTGAGGTTTTATCAAATAACTCATAGTAAAAATCGTGTGCTTATTAAATTGATGGGCAAAGATAGATATAATATTTATATTTGCTACAGTTTTAGCAAGAAAAACAGTAAAATGTTTCATGTCTATCTCAAATGCTTTCAAAATGCGCACATTCAACAGGGATAAAGCCTCACAAGTGAGATAAGAACCGAAAGACCTTATCTACTTGTACACCTTATATTATATACACAACAACTTCTCAGGCAAACATCTTGCTTCTGATAGGGAATAAAACTCATCTTCCCCTGCCATAAACTTTCTTTCATCCTGATATAAAAACGAAACGGCGCCACTGAATGGTGAAACAGCGGCGCTGAATGGTAAAACAGCGGCGGTGATTGGTGAAACAGC
>JAGATY010000050.1 GCA_017621035.1 Bacteroides sp.
ACAACAACCAATTATGATACACATAACCAATAACCGAAGCATCTGTGATTCCCTGCGGGGAGTGCTGGGTGCTATGCTCCTTCTGCTGAGCCTGACGGGCTGTGAGAAGGACACCGAACCAAGTAACTTTGCGCCGGCACTTACCACGGGCGGTGCAAGTGACATCTACCGTGTGGGAGCCACCCTGTCGGGAAGCATCAACCGTAGTGAGGCCACCGTGGTGCAGGAGTATGGCATCTTGCTCTCAGAACTGAAGAGCATGGCCGAGTACAATGAGCTGAAAGCCACCGACGGCAACAACAGCTTCAGCCTGCAGGTGCAGAACCTGCAACCGGGCAAAACCTATTACTACTGCGCCTACGCCTACAGCGGCTATAGCCATGCACGCGGTGAGGTAAAGGAATTCACCACTACCGAGAGCAATGCGCCGGTGTTTGGTGAGATACAGATTTCTGGTAAGGATGAGAAAAGTTTTACTGCTTCCTGTAAAATCTTGGATGAAGGAGGCAGTGAATTGTTCCTGACCGGCTTCTGTTATAAAAAGGCTGACCAAGGTGGAGAGCCTACAGCCGAAGACAATACTGTAAATGTCGCAGTCCAAAATAGTACTATTACTGCCCAGCTAAAAGACCTTACACCGGGCGAAGAGTACTTGTTGCGTGCCTATGGCATCAATGGTAACGGCAGAGGGTATAGTGAAACAGTACATGTAACCTTGAATGAGGCCACAACTCCCGTAGTCTCCAGCTCTATGGCCATAGACTCTACGGCAACTTCTGTCACAGTAGAGGCACATCTGTTGAGCCGAGGAACTTCTGAAGTGATAGAGCATGGCTTCTGCTGGAGTGCTGAAACGGCTAACCCTACTATTGCCAACCTGAAACTTTCAATAACCGGCAGCGCAGAGAAATTCTCCGGCGTGATTAACAGCCTGAAAGCTAACAGTACATATTATATACGTGCTTATGCCATCAATGAGCAAGGTATCGGTTATGGAGACATATTGACTTTTCATACTCCTGTAAGTCTCATACCGGAAATGAATGCAGTCAGCATTTCAGAGATAGGAACCACTACTGTTAAGGCTATGTCAAATGTCCTCAATAACAATGATTTGCCAATCGTTGAAAAAGGTTTCTGCCTGAGTGAAAGCAATACACAACCCACTACCGGAGACAGAAAAATCAGTGTTACGGGAAGTGATAATAACTTTCAAACAGTAATAGATGGCTTGAAGCCTGCAACCACATACTATATCTGCTCTTATGCCACAAATGAGGCCGGAGTGGGCTATAGTGAAGCCATAGAGTTTAAAACAGAACTGAATGTAAACACGCCTGCTATTGATGATTTGCCTAATCAAGACTGGTGATAAGAATGCAAAGTTATGAAATCAAGATATATTATTTTTGGAATGCTGCTTGCTTTGACAGCCGGCTGTCAGCAAGATAGTTTTGAGGGTTTCAACCAAGATAAGGGAGAGGTACGTGTGTTTGCTTCTATGGCGAGCACACGTGTGGCATTCACTGATGGAGGTAATGTAACCCATGCTGTCTGGGAAAACGGTGATCAGATAGTCCTGTTTTCAGATACTCAGGATTCATTGCTCTATACAGCATCTGTAGCAACTGATGGAGGAACGGCTACAGAGTTTACTCCTGATGGAAACAAACTGCAAAATGAGGGTAACGGTATAGTCCGTGCTTTCTATCCAGCCGGGAATCTTCGTGCGGAAGAGGCTGCTGTAAGTATTCCTAATACAGCTGATTATATTTGGAAAGAGGGCAATTACTGCCCATTCGTCTATGCTCAGGATACTATCCAGAATGGTGTTCTTAATCTGAACTTCCAACATCCGTTTGCTTATATAAAACTGACCGTAACCAAAGATGTACTTCCTCAAGAGGATGAAAGTGATGTGTTGGGAGAAATTGTCATTACATCTGCAGAGAAGATTGGATTGACCTCCGGAGAATTTAACTTTGAGAAAAAGGAGATAACCTCCGACAGCTATTCAAACACCATTACGGTTGCTATCAGTGAGCACATTCATCTTTCTTCCAAAGACTTTGTTTGTTACATACCTATATTGCCCCAAGCTGCGGGAACCTCAGTCACCATCTCAACTAAACACACTGCTGAAGAGGTCTTCTATACATTGGAAAAAGAGACTCCGGAAAGTGGACTGTTGGCTGGAAATGTCTATGAGGTGAACTTAGATGGTAGCAATGGTATTACTTTACAGAAAAGTGCTGTTGTAGACTTAGGACTGAGTGTCAAGTGGCTGAATTACAATACAAACGAAGCCGGAGAGACAAATCCGGAAATCTATGGTGACCTTTATGGCTGGGGTGATGCTTCCGGACAAAAGACTTCCACAGACTTGGATGCTTACCCATTTGCCAATCCGATAAGTAGTATCAGCGGAACAACCTATGATCCTACCTATAAATTCAAACCAAACTTTGGTGGTGACATCAGAATGCCAAGTCAAGAGGAAATTACGGAATTGTACGAGAAATGTACTTGGAAGTGGGTCACCTACAAACAAGTGGATGGTTATCTGGTAACAGGACCCAATGGCAATAGCATCTTCTTACCGGCTGCCGGCTATCGGAATGGCACAGAGATTTGCAATCGAGGAACTGACTTGAACTATTGGAGTGGCACTTTGAAAAAAGAATCCCCCAATGAAGCATACCGACTCTTCTTGGCCGGAGAATCCAAAGGAGTTACCGGTGCCAACCGTTACTTCGGCTATTCTGTTCGTGCCGTATATGAGAATCCCTCCAATTGGCTTCCTACAATAGGTTATTGTGCTATGAGCAATGACAAGATAACTGCACACACTGCTTTATTTGTTGCAGCTATAGAACATACTCCGGATGCAATTCTTGAGAAAGGAGTTTGTTATAGCACTACAAATGCGGAACCGACGGTAACTGACAGTAGAATACAGTGTGTAAGTGAGAGTGATAGTATCGTATGTAAACTAGAAAACTTATCTGAGTACACAACTTACTATTTTGCTACTTATGCTATCAATAAGCATGGTATAACTTATAATGTAGGTGCTCCTTTTACTACCGACCATGATATAACCCTCACAGAAGGAGACGCCATAGAGTTGGGGCTAAGCGTGAAATGGGCAAGTTGTAACTTAGAAGCATCACTCCCTGAAGAGTTTGGCGGACAGTATGGATGGGCAGATACAACAGGAACTGCCAAATGGGTAGTAAGCAGTTATACAGATTATCCCCAATTCTCTTACCCACATTACGCAGATATCTGGGAATACTATGGTGGATTTAATCCTCCTCAGTTCATACAAGATACAGAATTAGACCTGGCCAAAAAGAGACTGGGTGAGTATTGGCGTCTGCCCACAAGAGAAGAAGCCCGGGAGTTAAGGGATAACTGTACTTGGAAACCGGTTAAGTATAAAGGTATAAAAGGAGCTTTGATAACCGGTAGTAACGGAAATAACATTTTCTTGCCAGCAGCAGGTTATGGTTTAGAGGGAGGATCTGATGGCGGAATAGAATGCGTATCAAAATATTATTATAACTCAGGAGAACTAGGAATCTATTGGACTGGTGAGCTTTGCATATCTAGAGATTACTGCGCATACGATTTTAGCTTCCGGTTTGGCGACATCGATAATACGACTTATTATATTGATTACTCTCCAAGAGACTCACATCAATCCATTCGCCCGGTATTCTGGAAACAGATTCTTGAAAGTGAAGATGTTAACTCCTTGAATAAATAATAACGCCCAAATATATAATCTCATGAAACACATCTTGTTATTGCTAGTCTGCTTAGGTGGGCTGATAACTTCTGTCGCTGCATCTCCTAAAGACAGTGTTGCCGTATATCGTGTAAAGATAAGTGTAGGCGGGTCTCTGAATATTCGTCAGAAGCCTACCACGCAGTCTCCGGTTATAGTCCAGACCATCAATAAAACCAGAGTTAATGTGGTTGATACAGTTGGTGAATGGGTAAAGGTGGAGTTAGGGGAATATTCCGGCTATGCTAAAATGCAATACATAGAGAAAGAGATGAAGCCTGCGTCATATTTTAAAACCATTGAGGAACGCCTACTCCCTTGGTCTAACCATTTCAGGGTTTGGATGACAGTCACTTTGTTGGTAATAGCCTTGGTGTTATGGATTGCCGAACGCTTCTTTGAGGATGAAGATGGGCCACAAGTGGCTCTCTCTCTTCTGCTTAGCGTCGCCATTATTGTCTATGTCTCTTATCTTGGCAATAACTCTACCTGGTTCTTAAATCCTCAAAAGTCCGGAGGATGGGGTTGGGTCATTCTGCATGGCATACTGTTCCTCTTCTTGATATTGGCTCATTTCTTAGGTGTGTGGAAAGTATTCAGGGTTCTTAAAGATGATTGGTGCGGATCGTATATGAAGACGCCCAATCTTACACTGGGGGTTGTATCTCTGGTACTGGTATTCATCGCCATTGCAGTATGTACTTTCTTTACGCCCGAATACCTTTGGTGGGCTGTTGGCATCTTTGTTTTGCTGCAGGGCATTCAGGCTGCTATCGTCTACAAGTATTGCCGCATTTTGGGAACAATCGTGTATGTAGTTACCATCCTGGCATCTTTCCTCTTGCTGATTCCCGCAGCTGTTGTTGGTTCCATCGCAATGATTGTCTTTCTGGTACTCTATCTTATCCATATGGCACCGGCAGGAGGAGGTATTGCTATCCCCACATCTTCCGGCTCCTCTTCCGGAAGTGATTCACGGCAGGAAGAGGATAACTTTGAGCGTGGTAAACTTGGTGATTCATTCTCAGGACCTTGTATCAGAAGTGATGACGGAAAGGTTGCCTATATCCATGAGAATGAAGGAGATGGGTATGTCCGAACTGACAAAGGACGCTTCCGAATAGATGATGACGGATATGCCAAAAAAGTCCCTTGAAAACAACTTCGGCCGCTTTTAATGAAGGAAAGGCGGCCGAAATTGTTTTTGGCTTCTACGACAGTGAGCGGGTATGTATTACCGGCTAAGTTCTTATCGAAAATCGTCCAATTCTGAGAGCTACCCTCTCCCATATCTCTTCTTTCTATCTAGGATATTGCTTCGATATCTATTCGGTAAAGTGCTGGTATTCCAGGGAAATAGCATAGGAATATCGAAGCAATGTCGTAGGGATGATGGAGGAGGTAGGGCTTGGAGGCGGTTTGGGTGGCAGCGAGATGGGGAGGATGGGGGGATGTGTCACTTCATCACCCTAAACCCTAGTGCTTGGAGGCCGCGTTGGATGTCGGGGTGGGACATGAAGAGACGCCACAGGAAGCCGGTGCGATAGTTCTCAATCATGGCAACGATGGGGCCTTGGTCGATGGCCAGGTAGTAGCGGGGAAACCAGTCTTCGCTCTCACTGAAGGCATCGTAGAATCCGTATTTGCCCCACACGGCATCACCCATGGCATAGAGGTGGCGCATCACCTGCAGGGATTGTTGTGGGGTGTAGACGATGGAAGAGATGGCGGCTGTGGGACTTATCACGCCTCTGTCCTCACTCTCTGTGGGTGCGTGGGCATAGTAACCGCCCGGGGAGTAGCTTGCTGTTACTCCCCAGCAGTCGCTGCCGAAGCCTTTCCAGCCTTTCGGATTGCGGATGCAGTAGGCTCGGTTGACCAGTGTCAGGTTTCTCATCTCCTGGAAATAGTCATTGCAATACTCATCCCGCAGACCTTCCGGGTCTAGTGATGTGAAGGAGTATTGCGCCCAAAAGAGAGGTCCTGCCTCACCGCCTTGATACCTGAGGTGCAGCGGGATGCCTTCTACCGTGTGCGGAGAGACAATAGCTCCCCCTTGTGCCCATCCTTGGTGATAGACTGAGGGCGGGATGGGGTGCGTGGGTGATGAGGCTGCCAGTACGTACATTATCAGACACTCGTTGTAGCCGTGCACCGGAAAGTCCATCTTCCAGCCATACGTCGGGCTCCAGTGCCAGTACAGCACCTGCTCTCCGTCCTTGCGGTAGAAGTTCCAGTTCACCTCCTGCCACAACCTGTCTATGCGTTTTATCAGCTGTTGTTCCCCCACGATGGCCTTCTGAAGATATTGCCGAGTGCAGAGAAGCCCCTGTATGAGGAGGGCTGTCTCCATCAGGTCACCCCCGTCATCGTAGGTGCTGAAGGGTTTCGTGCGGCCTGTGTGACCGTACCACCAGTGTGGAAAGGCTCCCTGATAGCGGTCGGCACGTTCCAGAAATCCTACTATCTGCTCCACTCTCCCCACACCCTCTGCCTGTGTTATCCAGCCTCGGTGCATTCCGACGAGCAAGGCCATCAGGCCGAAACCGCTACCTCCTGAGGTGACTACATCGGCGTCGTTCTGTGGATAGTCGCCATCCATGTGGATGCGTTCGGGTGTCATGCCGCTGTTGGGTTCTGCCCCTTCCCAGAAGAAGCGGAAGGTGCGGTGCTCCACACTGTCTATCAGTGCCGCGTCGGTCAGCGTCCGGCCTACTGCTGAGGCCTGTTTCTCTTTGCTCTTACAGCCACCCACTGCCATAAGAAGCAGGAGTGACAGGGCTATGTATCCGGTTTTCATCTTGCTGAAGGTTTATTCGGTTAGTACCAGCCGCGCATGTTGTACCTGCTTGCAGCTATTGCCAATCATGATATCAAAGTCCCCCGGTTCCACCACATGCTGCAGCTCGTAGTTGTAGAAGCGCAACAGGTCGGGCGTGAGACTGAAGCTCACCGTGCGACTCTCTCCGGGGCGAAGCTTTATTTTTTGGAACCCTTTCAGCTCCATAACCGGACGGGTAGTACTGCCCACCACGTCGCGTATATAGAGTTGCACCACCTCACTGCCCTCCCGAGTGCCGGTGTTGGTCACTGTCACCCGTGCCTCGGTCTGCCCGTTCAGCGAGAGGGTGTCCCGTTCAAGGGTGATGGGTGAGAAGCTGAAGCGCGTATAGGATAGCCCGAAACCGAAGGGATAGAGCGGCTCATTGTCCACGTCCAGGTAGTTGCTGCGGAACTTTTCAAACCATCGTCCCTCGCCCAGAGGTCTTCCGGTGTTCTTGTGATTGTAGTAGAGAGGTATCTGCCCCACGTTTTTAGGGAAGGTCATAGTCAGCTTACCCCCGGGAGATACGTCACCAAACAGCACATCGGTCAGTGCATAGGCCGCCTCACTCCCTCCAAACCAGGCATAGAGAATGGCCGGGACCTGCTCCTGCTCCCACACCAAGGTGAGCGGACGTCCGGCAAAAACCACCAGCACTACCGGTTTGCCAGTCTGCAGAAGTGCCTCCAACAGCCTCTTCTGCGCGTCGGGAAGGGAGAGGTCTGTGCGACTGCTGCTCTCTCCGCTCATCTCACTGCTCTCTCCCAGGGCGGCAATGATGACGTCTGAACGCTCAGCTACCTGCAGTGCCTCCTCCAGCAACTGCTGTGCAGTGCGTCCGTCGCGCCCCAGCGAACGCCCGAACATGGTGGCCCGCTCCTCATAAGAGGCATCGTCCATCAGGTTGCTACCCTTGGCATAGAGCACTTCCACGCGGTCTTCCAGCAGCTCTTTCATCCCCTCGTAGAGTGACGGACAGGCATCCAGCCGCGCTGCCACACTCCATGTGCCCGGCATGTTGCTGCGACTGTTGCCCAGAGGACCTATGATGGCTACCGTTCCCTCCTTCTTCAGCGGTAGTACGGGGTGGGAGAGGGTGGCCGACGGATGCAGCGTGTCATTCTTCAGCAGTACGAAACTCTCTGCCGCAATGCGCCGGGCAATGGCTCTGTGTTCCGGGGTGAAGATGTTGCGAGCTGCCTTCTCCTTGCTGCCGAAGCGGTAGGGATTGCTGAACAGTCCCAGCCGGTATTTCGCTTCCAGCACCCGTCGGCACGCCTTGTCCACTGTCTCCATCTGTAACCGACCCTCACTCAGTGCCTTCTCCAGTTGGTTCACGAAGCCCTCACTCACCATGTCCATGTCCACCCCTGCCCGGATGGCTTGCACGCTGACTTGAGCCGTGTCGCCCACACCGTGGTCCACCATTTCGTTCAGACCCGTGTAGTCTGTCACCACAAAGCCCCCGAAGTGCCACTGCCGCCGCAACAGGTGAGTCAGCAGCCAGCTGTTTCCTGTGGCCGGAACGCCATCCACTTCATTGAACGAAGCCATTACACTGCCCGCCCCGGCCTCTATGCCTGCCAGGTAGGGATACATGTATTCATTCATCATGCGCTGGCGGCTCATGTCCACGGTGTTATAGTCTCGCCCTCCTTCTCCTGCTCCATAGAGGGCGAAGTGCTTCACGCAGGCCATGATTTGGTCATCCTGTCGGAATGTGTCAGGTACCTTTCCCTGATATCCGCGCACCATGGCTTGGGCAATGGCGCCACTCAGATAGGGGTCTTCCCCGTTCCCTTCACTCACTCTGCCCCAACGAGGGTCACGACTGATGTCCACCATGGGGCTGAAGGTCCAGCAGATGCCATCCGACGAAGCCTCTATAGCTGCCACTCGGGCACTCTCTTCAATAGCCTCCAGGTCCCACGTGCACGACAGTCCAAGCGGTATGGGAAACATGGTCTCATAGCCATGCACCACGTCCATGCCCATTAGCAGCGGTATGCCAAGCCTGCTGTGTACCACGGCCAGGCGTTGCACCTCCTGCACCTTCTCGATGCCTTTCAGGTTGAAAAGCCCGCCTACCAGTCCTTGCTCTATCTTCTCGGCAATGTTGGATGAGCGTGCCTGTCCCGTGGTGATGTCACCCGCAGCCGGCAGGTTCAGTTGTCCCAGCTTTTCGCGCACCGTCATCTTCTTCATCAGACGGGTAACGAAAGCCTCCATCTTGGCATCTTCCGGTGCCTCTTGTGCCCGACTGTAGGGGCACGTCAGCCCGATGGAGAGGGCTGCAAGCAGTGTTCTGACGATTGTCTTCATATAGTCAAATGGTTTCGGTTATAAACATTGTTTACCACAGTGGGCAGCCTACTGCTTACCCCTGCCAGAATGCCTTCCTGAGGGGGTAGGGATGAAATAACGACTGATGTGGCTTCAGTCGTTATACCTTCTCGGGAGAGGTTGGAAAGAGGTACTGTTCGTAAAGCTTTTATACTCTTCTTCACTGCCCGCGAAGTTGTCCTTAGAGTTGTGCCTAAACCCCATCATCACTACATCAATCTCCCCGCAGGGGGAGGTGGTAGGAATCAGTATCCTAGTAATCCGGATTCTGAACCAGCACACCGTTGGACTTATCTATCTCACTCTGCGGGATGGGCAGCAGGGCATTGCGGGGCTGATAGGGCTTTCCGGCTGCTTGGAGCACCTCTTGGGCAGTGCCCCATCGCACCAGGTCATAGAAACGGTCAGGCTCCAGAGCCAGTTCCACCCGACGCTCGTGGTGAATCAGGTCGCGCAGCGTGGTCTGGTTGTGGGTGGTGACGGGCGGTAGAACATCGGTTTGTGAGCCGCGTGCATGGGCACGAACCTGCTCCAGATACTCCAACGCCTCGCCGGTGAGTCCCAGCTCACAGGCAGCTTCGGCCGCCATCAGCAGCACGTCGGGATAGCGTATGAGGCGAATGTTGGTCCAGTAGCCGCCACCCGTGTACTTCTTCCGCAGCGAGGGGTCGGTGTATGCCTTCTTATTGAAATAGGCTCCCATGGCGGAGGAGACGGGCGACTCGCCCCACGGTTTGTTGGTGTTGGCGGCCGTGATAGGCTCCTCCTGACTGCGGCGGAAGTAGAGCAGGGTGCAGTCACGCCGGGGGTCTCCGGCTTCAAAAGCCTCTCCCAGCAGCTCGGTACCCATGTGCCAGCCCCATCCGAGGTTCCACTCACCGGCACCGCGCACCCCTTGCACCTCGCTGAACTGGCTGCCAATGGTGAGGTCGGCCGGCATCGCCTCGGTAGAGAGACATTGCAACTCGAAGATGCTCTGCCCACAGTTCTCACCCTCTACGGTAAACACTTGGTCCACAGGTGTGTCCAGGTTGTAGATGCCGCTGCGGATGACCTCTGTGGCAGCCTGGTAGAGAGGCTCCCAACTGTTCCGCATGAGGTAGGTTCTGGCGTGCAGAGAGCGTGCCGCACCCCAGGTGAGACGGCCGGTGTAGGCTGTTCCCCAGGTAATGGGCAAGCACTCTGTGGCCTCGGTTAGGTCGCTGTCAATCAGGGCGTACACCTCTTCGGCGCTCACCTTGGGCAGGTTGGCATCCGAGGCTTCCACCACTCGTTGCGTTACCACCGGCACCTCGCCCCAGGCACGTACCAGGTTGAAGTAGCAGTAGGCGCGGAAGAAGAGGGCTTCACCCTTGTTTCGCTGCATCTCAGGGTCGTCCCGATGGGGACTTTCGGCAATGTCGGCCAGCACATCGTTACACTGATAGATGATGGTATAGTTCTGACTCCAGTAGGCTGCCAAGGGGCCGTTGGAGGCGGTGTACTGGAAATTGTCCCACATGGCCTCCTCACCGGCCCCGTCACCGGCATCGCTTCCCTTCTCACTGTCCTCACTTCTTACCATGTGGACGAGGAAGGCGGGGATGCCTGAGGTGAGGTTGTAGCTGCGCATGAGGTAGTAGAGGTTGTAGACTTTGCCGCCGGTAAGTGCCGCCGGATTGTCGTCCTCGGTAAACTCGCCCAGCGGATTGCGGTCGAGAAAGCTGTTGCAGGCGGTCAGCAGGGTGCCACACAGGGCTGCTCCCAGTAGGGTTTGATGTATCTTCATAACGGAATGCTTATAGGTTAAAGTTAGTATCACTCAGAAGGTTAGATTCACTCCAAAGGTGTAGATGGCGGGCACAGGATAGCTTCCGTTGTCCTCTCCAAAGGCAATGGCCGTGCCTCCCAACTCGGGTGTGTAGCCCGTGGTGTGCTTCCAGGTCTTCACGTTCTGCGCATTGAAGTAGAGCTTGACGGCCTCTATGCCCACCTGGTTGAGCCATCTGCGGGGGACGTTATAGGCCAGCGACAGGTTACGGAGGCGGAAGAAGGAGCCATCCTCTATGAAGTAGTCTGAGTTCAGGCTGTTGATGCTATGCTTTGTGTTCAGCAGGGGCTGTGAGTTACTGGTGCCCTCGCCATGCCACCGTCCCATGCGCTGTGCCAGGTAGTTGAACTGGCTCCAGTTCTGATTGTCCCATGTGCGGTAGATTTGGTTGCCATGCTGTCCCATCAGCTCTGCCTCCAGTTCCCACCCCTTGTAGCTCAGGCCGAGGTTCATGCCGTAGGTCAGCTTGGGTGTGGGGTTGCCTATCAGGGTGCGGTCGGCAGGAGTGATGGCTCCGTCACCGTTGATGTCCCTGAATTTGAGGTCGCCGGGTGTCACCTCGGCCAGCGTGTTGGTGGGTGATGAAGCTATGTCGGCTGCCGATTGATAGACCCCTTCCACGCGGTAACCATAGAAGTAACCGATGGGGTATCCGGCTTGGGTATAGCTCTCCTGCTTCTCTCCGGCAATGATGCTGTACCCCTCTTGCACCAGGCTGAGTACCTTGTTACGGATGGTGGTGAGGTTGAATCCCAACCGATAGTGCCAGTCGCTGCCTATCCTGTCACTCCAGCTTGCCGCCAGCTCCACCCCTTGGTTGCGGATGCTGCCCAGATTGCCTATGCCCGGTACGGTGCCGGAGATGCCCGGAACCTCGGCCAGGAGGTCTTTGGTAAGCTTGTGATAGTAGACGCCCTCCAGATGGAGTCTGTTTCTCAGCAGGTTGGCCTCCAGTCCGGCTTCCCAGGCTTCCACCTTCTCCCACCGCAGGTTAGGGTTCGGCAGGTAGGAGAGTTGGTAGCCGGGGTAGATGGCAGAGGGGGTTCCGAATACTGCCGAGTAGGCATTGGTGAGCAGCGGCTCGGCCGGATAGGGCTTGTCGAGGCTCTGATTACCCAGTGTGCCCCACGATGCCTTCAGCTTCAGACTGTCCAGCCAGGTGAGCTGTTTCATCCACGCCTCTTCACTCAGTAGCCAACCCAGACCCACCGAGTAGAAGTTCTGCCACTGGTTGCCGGTGTAGGAAAAGGCGGAGGAGCCGTCGCGACGGTAAGAGGCGTTGAGCAGATACTTGCCTTGGTAGCTGTAGAGCAGGCGGGCCAGTAGCGATACGGTGCTGCGCTCCCACTGCACACTGCTGTTGCCGGCTGTGGTGGCATCGCCAATGCTCAGGTACCACTTGTCGGCCTGGTCGGGAATCGTCAGTCCCACGCCCTGACTGCGGGTGCCGCCCAGCAGCTCATACTTATTATAATAGGTGGTGAAGCCGGCCGTGGCAGTGAGGTTGTGTGCTCCCCATTGCTGCTGATAGGTGAGGAGGTAGTCGCTCTGAATTTTGGTCTCGGTGTACTTCTCCTGGCTGACGGCTGTCTTCCCATCGCCCAGTGTCACCACATAACCCTCGGCAAAGGCGTCGTAGAGCTGCATGAAGGGGGTGTACTGACGGGTATTGCCGGAGGTGTAATCGGCCGAGTAGACCACCTTCAGCTGCAGGGGCTTCAGCACATTCCACTCCCCAAAGAGGTTTCCACCGGCTCGGTAAATCTCGGTTCGGGTGGTATTAGCCTTCAGTTCCACGTCTACCATCGGGTTGTTCAACTGAGCCTTTTGGAAGTCGGGCAGGGTAGTGTAGAGCTGATACTCGTCATTAAAGATGGGGGCAACCGGTGCAGCACGCAGGGCAGTGGCCACACTCTTGCTGTCTGCCGGCAAGATGCGTGCCCCGTTCAGCTGGTAACCTACCTTGAATGAGGGTGTTACCAGATAGTCTCCGGAGGCGTTGAGGGTGAGCTTGCTGTACCGCTCGTGCTTGATGTTGCCCTCTTCAAAAGCATATCCAACGCCCAGGTAGAAGCTCTGACGTTCTGACGAACCGGTGATGCTGAGGCTGTTGTTGGTGATGAAACCGGTCTGGAAGATGGCATCCTGCCAGTCGGTATCGCCCTGCCAGGCACTGAAGTCATAGGCCGGATTGCCCTCGTTGGCCAGCTGCTCGTTGTACAACAGCTTGAACTGCTCGGCATCGGTCAGAGCGATACGGCTGCTGACACTCTTCCAGCCGAAGGAGGAGTTCAGCTGCACCCGTGTCTGTCCCGCCTTGGCACGCTTGGTGGTGATGATGATGACGCCATTGGCACCCCGCACCCCGAAGATGGCCAGTGAGGAGGGGTCTTTCAGAATCTCCATCGACTCGATGTCCTGCGGGTTGAGGTAGTTGATGTTGTCATTCAACAGTCCGTCCACCACATAGAGTGGCTTATACCCATTGATGGAGTTGGTGCCGCGCACACGTATCTCCGGGTCGGCACCGGCACGGCCTGAGTTGATGACCTGCACGCCGGCCACCTTGCCCTGGATGGCCGAGAGGGGGTTGCTGACCGGGCGGTTGGCTATCTCTTCGCCCCGCACGTTGGTGATGCTGCCCGTCAGGTCACGCTTCTTGGCACTGCCATAGCCTATCACTACGGTCTCGGCAATTAGTTGGGAATCATCTTTCAGCACGACGTCAATCACGCTGCGGTTGCCCACGGGGATGCTCTGCCTGACCATTCCCACATAGGAGAACTCCAGCACATCGGTGGCTGAGGCCGGGATGGAGTAGCGTCCGTCTGCCCCCGTAACCACGCCACTGCCACTGCCCTGTATCACTACCGAGGCACCAATCAGCGGTTCGCCACTGCTGTCGGTCACGGTTCCGGTCACTGTTTTGGTGTCGTCCTGGTTGCTTCTCTCTTGCGGAGGTGTGAGTTCACTACTTGTGAGGAGGGGGCCGGATGACGGTATGGGGAGCATGGATGCCACTGTCGGGGCCGACAAGCCCCCTGTCAGCAAGCCGATGAGCACGAGCAACAGTCCCGACCGCTGCCCCTGCGGGGTGGAAGGTTTAGGTATCTTTCTCATTGTTAAAGCTGTTTTAGGTTGTAAGCTGTTTTCCCACTTCAACAACAGAGGCGGAAAAATGTTTCCTGCCACTCTCTATTTCTCCCCCTTCCGGAGGAGGCTTCCGAACCCTCGTTTTGACCCTCGGCGACCTAAGGCCTGACCCTCGGCGACCTAGACCCCGACCCTCGGCGACCTTCAACGGGACCCTTGGGAACTTAAAACCGGACAGACAATGGCCTTCAAAATAATCTTTGCGGACACCAATAATTTAGGAATGATTCTTATTGGTGATGGTATCCGACTGATACCTCTTTGAGATAGCGGGAGAATTTGCGAGCGCATAAAAAAACACCAACCGGGGAGGGTTGGTGCTTCTGTGCGCGTGATAGGACTCGAACCTACACGCCTTACGGCACCAGATCCTAAGTCTGGCGCGGCTGCCAATTACGCCACACGCGCAGGCGCTTTTTGTTAAGCGAGGGCAAAGATAGGGAGTTTTTTTGTTTCAACAAATTATTTGCTGAGTAAGTTTCTTGCTGCCTCGATAATTGTGTCTACACCACGGGCAACATCCTCCTCCAGCAGGTCTACTTTCAGGTCGGGATCGATGCCGAATTCAATGTGCTCTTTGTCGGCTCCCAGGTGCGGACTGGCAGAGAAACGGACGCCCCAACCGTTGGGAAGCTCGGAGGTGAAGGGTAGTCCTGAACCACCTCCGGTTTTGTCGCCCACCAAGGTTACGTTGGGAAAGCAGCGCATGGCATTTACAAAGTCGTTGGTGGCACTGTAGCAGTGGCGGTTGGTGAGTACGGCTACCGGTTTTTGCCAGCGGATGCTGTTGGAGGGTTCCACATAGATGGGTTGCGGCTCGGAGAAGTCATTGTGTCCGGGGCCGGTCTTGTGCTGAATGTAGCTGGTCAGCACCTTTTCGTTGGTGAAGCGTGCTGCGATGCGGTCAGACAGGGTAAGCAGTCCGCCTCCGTTGTTGCGTACGTCAATAATCAGCCCGTTGCACACTGCCAGGTAGGAGAGTACCTCGTCCAGATTGCCATTGCCCACACCGTCGGAGAAGGACTCGTAGTAGATGTAGCCGATGTTATCGTCCAGGATGCGATACTTCAGTCCGCCGGCAATGCGGTAGTCACGCCCCAGGTATTGCTCCACCAGTGCCTCATTGAAGTTGCGCGGATAGTCCAGATACCAGTCCCAGTAGCGTGCCATGTTGGAGGTGGAGTAGAGATTGACGTGTCCGTCTTTCAGCTCGGCCAGCATGTTTCCCAGCACTTCAAACAGACCTGTGTTGGGCATGCCGGAGGTAATCTGTGGGCGGTACTTCTCGTAGATGAGGTTCCAGTCTATCTCTTTGTAGGCAAAGAAGCAATACTTCTCATCAATAATCTTCCACAGTGCCTCAAAGTTCCCCTGCGGTGAGTTCTCCATCTCCTCTTCACGGATGCAGGAGGTGCAGAGGAAGAGGACGGCGAGCAGCTGTATTATGTAATAGGTGTATCTTTTCATCGTTTCACTTAATCAGATAGAGTTCCTTTACCACGCCCACCATGAAGGTGTGAGAGTAGGTGTGCGTTTTGATGTCATTCACTTTGGCCTGTTGTGCATCCCACACATAGGCCACCCGCATCTTCATGCTTCCGATGGGGAAGTCTGCCGTAAGCATCTGCCGCAATGAGGGTTGGTTGTGCAGTGAGGTGAAGTTGACGACGCCGTTCCAGTTGCCCAGCGTGAAGATTTCATAATAAGACTCTCCGTAGTTGGGCATGAACATCACGCCCAAGAAGGGAATGTTGAGCTGATAGCGCAGGCGGATGGGGTAGCGTTTGATTTTCACGTCCCACACAGCCATGCCCGATACATCCAGATTGATGTATGCGCGTGCTTGTGCAGGATTGTTCCCATTGCGCAGGTTGTAGACGAAGCCTCCATTCATGTCCAGCACGCCTCCGGCCAGCAGGCGGAAGTTGTGTGCCGGGCGGAAGTTGTAGTGCAGTCCGTAGTTCCAGTTGGCCAGTGCGGAGAGGGTGTTGTTATTGTCCACCTGGTTGTGCGTGTAGCCCAGATTGGCCTGGAAGAAGGTCTGGCGGGAGAGGTTGCCCTCCATCCACTTGGTCATCCGCATACTCTCACGACTGATGCGGAACTCTACCCCCTTGTACTCCTGTGGCGAGAGGTAGGTGTCGAACACATTGGTGAAGCCGGCTCCATACAGAGTGGCTCGGGTGATGTATCGGGTGCTGTCGTTGAATGCCTCCTGTGCCTGCAGCGGTAGCATGAGGATGAGGAGGAGTGCCAGCCCTATGTTTCTTCGTTTCGTCATAAGCAAATCAGTGGTATGGGGCAGATGCCGGTTAGAAGAGTTTCATCTGCCCGGTCATTTCGTCAAGAATGTCACTTTCACTCTTACCGTGGTCGGGGTCCAGAATCTCCGGTTCCTCATCGGTGCCGGCTTCCGGTTTCTCCTCGTCGGTCACCGGTTCCGGTCGGCGGGTAGGTTCCAGCTCGTTGATGGTGTCCAGCGTGAAGGTGGTCAGTCGCTTGCCTCTGGCTTTGAATCCCTTTACGGCAATAAACTCATCCACATCAACAATCATAGGCTCGCGGAAGTCATCGTGTCCGCCGAAGACTACCTCCAGACGCGGATAAGGCTCATCTGTCAATAACAACAGACGATTGTGTTTGTTCTCGCCGATATAGTTTTGCTTACGGGTGGCTGCGTCAAATACAAACCGCTTGATGTAGGGGTGGTTGTGCTGGTCGGCATCGCATATCACGGCTGTCCAGACTTTGTTCGGGTCGAATTTCTCCATGATACGGATGGAGTCTTCATAGTGATTATTCACGTCAAAGTTGGTTACATAGAAGTCACCATTGTTCAGCACCACCAGGATGCGATCCTCGCTATGGTATTCTCCCAGATACTCTCCGCGGCCGTCATAGTTCAGGCGGAGCACATCACGGTCAAACCACACCTGTCGTCCGCCCAGGGTTGAGCCGCCGCGCTGTTTCAGGCTGATGCGGTGAACCGGGTTTCGCGTCAGGATGTTACCCATAGACTGACGTCCCTTGATGAGTATGTCGCTGAAGTCCTCTTCAAAGATGATGTGACGAATGCGCGGGTTGGGTTTCAGTGTTACCTTGATGATTTCCGCCTCTCCGTTGGGGTTGGCGCTGAAGTAGGCGATGCGTGAGTCGGGCTTGCCTTGCGTTACGTCGTATTCACGGTCGCGCACTATGTTGGTTACGTTGAAGCGTTTGATGAAGTGGGTGCCATCTTTGCCGTCGCGGTAGACCACGTTATAGATGGTTCGCTTGTCGTTCTTCTTGAATATGTTGGCGTAGAGAATGTTCTTTCCCACAAATTTCTTCTCGGCTACGGCAGTGATAATGTAACGGCCATCGCGATAGAAGATGATTACATCGTCCAGGTTGGAGCAGTTACAGATGAACTCATCCTTCTTTAGTGAGGTGCCTATGAAGCCCTCTTCCCGATTGATGTAGAGTTTCTCGTTGGCTTCAATCACCTTGGCTGTGTCGATGGTGTCGAAGTTGCGCAGCTCAGTCTTGCGGGGGAAGGCCTTGCCATACTTGGCTTGTAACATGCGATACCACTCTACGGTGTACTCTATGATGTTGGCCAGGTGGCGGTCAATCTCTTCAATGTCTGCCTTCATGCGGGCAATCAGTTCCTCTGCCTTGTCTGAATTGAACTTGAGGATGCGAGCCATCTTTATCTCCATCAGCTTCAAGATGTCGTCTTTCGTCACCTCTCTAATGAAGGTGGGGTAGTAAGGCGTCAGGCGATAGTCAATGTGTTCACAAGCAGCGTCCATGCTTTTAGCCTGTTCAAACTCTTTGTCTTTGTAGATACGCTCCTCAATGAAGACCTTCTCCAGCGATGCAAAGTGGAGACTCTCCTGAATCTCACCCTTGCGAATTTCCAACTCCTTGCGCAACAGAGCCAGGGTGTTGTCCACCGACTTGCGGAGCACATCGCTCACGGTGAGGAAGTGAGGCTTCTGGTCGTCAATGACACAACAGTTGGGAGAGATGCTTACCTCGCAATCGGTAAAGGCATATAGCGCGTCGATGGTCTTGTCACTGGATACGCCGGGTGCCAGATGGACAAGAATTTCCACACTGCCGGAGGTAAGGTCTTCCACCTTACGAATCTTGATTTTTCCCTTCTCACTGGCCTTCACGATAGAGTCGCACACCGTGGCCACTGTCTTTCCGTAAGGAATCTCGCGGATGGCCAGTGTCTTATTGTCCAGCTTCTCAATCTTGGAGCGCACTCTTACAGAGCCTCCACGCTCGCCATCATTGTACTTAGAGACGTCTATGGAACCGCCGGTTTGGAAGTCAGGGTAGAGTTTGAACTCCTCACCATGCAGGTAGCTGACGGCTGCATCACACAGTTCATTGAAATTATGCGGAAGAATTTTGGAAGAGAGACCTACGGCAATACCCTCCACGCCTTGTGCCAGCAGCAGGGGGAACTTCACCGGCAGGGTGATAGGCTCCTTGTTGCGGCCGTCGTATGAGAGTTTCCATTCTGTTGTTTTGGGATTGAACACCACGTCGAGCGCGAACTTAGAGAGGCGAGCCTCAATGTAACGCGGTGCGGCAGCCGAGTCACCGGTCAGTATGTTACCCCAGTTTCCCTGGCAGTCCACCAGCAAATCCTTTTGTCCCAGCTGTACCAGTGCGTCACCAATGGAGGCGTCACCGTGCGGGTGGAACTGCATGGTGTGACCTACAATGTTGGCCACCTTATTATAACGCCCGTCTTCCATGCGCCTCATGGAGTGCAAGATACGTCTCTGCACCGGCTTCAATCCGTCCATAATGTGTGGCACGGCGCGTTCCAATATCACGTATGAGGCATAGTCCAGAAACCAGTTCTGATACATACCGCTCAACTGATGCTTCACGTTGGCATCGTTGGTATCAGCCGGTTTGTAATCGCTATGGCTTTCAGTTGCTTCGTTGTCGTTCTTTCTTACCGTTTCGTCTTTCGGGGTATCAAATTCTTCGCTCATAATTGTCGGAAAAATATCTTTCTTGTTGCTGAATCTTACAGTTCAAAAATAAAGATTAGGCAAATCAGGCACAGAAAAAATACACATTCTGTTATACTAATGTACAGCTTGCCTTTGCTCGTAATTTTTATCGGAAGCAAAGATAGTGAATAATTTGTGATTTTGTAATCATGCTTTTTAATAATCTCTTTTTCTTGCCTTATAACGCTGATTCCTAAGCTTTTTCATACTTGCGAAATTTTTCGTTGCGAATTTTTTCGCAAGAGCCGAAGAGGGCGATTTTAGTATGATTCTCTCTATAAAGAATCTTCTCTCTGTGTGAACTTTGTTGAGTTGTCATTTTGACACTTTGATTGCTGAACCGCTTGAGAATCGCGTATTTCGGGCTGAGGGAGAGGGTGGTGCAGATTTTTGAAGCGGGAATAAGCTAAATGATTGATGTGTAGTGTGGTAGCGAAATGTTTACAAAAAATCTAGCGCAAAAAGGCTGCAAAAAAGAGCCGATTTTGCCCGAAATTTGCTCCACGCAAGTGCGGGATTTGCTCCACACTTGTCTCCCGTTTCTTCCGCACAAGTGTGGAGCAAACGCGCCACTTGTCTCCAGCTTTCGCCCGACAAGTAATTGACGGCTTCCGGAGAGGTGAAAACTGCATAAACTTTAAGTTTTGTGTGTAAATATACGTTGTGGGGAGAATATTTATACAAGTTCTGTCGCACATTTCTTCCAGATTGCAGATTTTTGAAAAAGTGGCTGTCAGCAAATAGGCGTAAAATTGCGCAAATTGTCGCCAGACAGCCTCTTTTTATGACTTTAGTTGTCTACCTAAGAGAGGGGCAAGTGTGTAGTTCGTTATAGTTTTCTCCCCTTTACTCTTCTCCCAAAAGGAAGGTGAGGGGAATGTGGAGGCGGGCTTCCCAAGAGATTTCATCGTGGGCAGCACCGGGGAAGACCAGGGTGCGGAAGTGGGTTGCGTCCCATCCCATCTCTGTGAATTGTTGGTCGATGAGTGGCTGGAAGGGAATGTAGGCGGCATCAATGGTTTGGTCGCCCCGATCCATGTAAATCTTGTTACCGTTGACGGGTGGCATGTGGTCACTCAGGTAGTCGCGTAGAGACTTGGCCCATATGGGAGCCTCTTGGGGCGCGTTTTCCAGAATCATGGAGCTATGGGTAGAGATGCAACCGGCTCCACCAAACACATCGGGGTACTCGCAAATGGCGTAGAGGGAGATTACGCCTCCCAGGCTGGAGCCCATCACGATGGTATTCTCCTTGTCGCTCAGGGTAGAGTAGTGGCTGTCGATGAAGGGCTTCACCTCTTCTACCAGATACTTCAGGTAGTTGTCTGCCACATACAACTCTTTATTGTGCTTGGCCAGCAGTGTGTCACCTTCGGGAATGTAATCAAGTATCTTTTTGGAGACGTAGTCGTAGGGACGACTGGGACCATTGTTGATGCCCACCACGATGAAGGGCTTCACCTTGCCCTGTTTCTGGAGGGCGCAGGCAACGCTGTCTACATTCCAGCTCTGCTTGTTCCAAGAGGTGCGCTTGTCGAACAGCATCTGTCCGTCGTGCATGTACACCACGGCATACTTTTGTTGCTTGTTGTACTCTTCCGGTGTCCATACCAGTACGTCGCGCGGAGTGAAATGTTGAGAGGGGAAAGCCTTGTAGATGTCCAGCTTGCCGAAGTCAACCTGTTGTTCTCCGGTTTGCTTCTTGGTTTGACTGCAACTGCCTGCCATCAGGCAGAGGAATAAGGTGAGGGTGTTCAGTAGAAAATTTCTCTTTTTCATATGTTGATTGTTTGAGAGGGTTGTACAAAGATTATTGTTGGTGAGATTTTTAGCTGTTGGCCTCGCTGGCACGCAGGCCGAAAGAGCGGCACGTCATCTTCTCCACCTTGATGGCCCAAATCAGGACGTTGCGTACGGCAGGCTCTGAGTAGCCGCACTCGTTGTCGGTGTAGTGGCGCATAAAGATGTCCAGCAGCCGACGCTTCTCCTCCATCTCTTCCACAAAGTGTACCGTACCTCGGCAGATAACACTGCGCGACTTCATGCTGTAACTGCAAGCCATCTGTTTGTGCATGTAGACCAGCTCGTGTCCCTCGCAGAAGCTGACGCACACTTGCGGGTGCTTTCTGGCCATCTCAACCTTGCTGCCACTGTAACCGGAGTGGAGGTAGATGACTCCCTCGTGATAGGCAAAGTTCATAGGTACGGTGTAGGGATTCCCTTCTTCATCCACCAGCCCCACTGTACAGTAGGCACACTTGCGGAGTATGTTTTCAATCTCCTGCTTGTCAGTAATGTTTTTTGTTTTCATTTGTTTTTTGATTTCGTTTTTGCAAAGATAGCTGTTTTTATCTACTGTTTCATATTTTCTCATTATCTTTGCCTCAAAGATTTAGAGGAAGCTATGGGTGTAATGCCTATTGTTTCCCGAACCCTCTAACTAAAACGTGTGATTATGTTTGCAAAAGAAACTTACATACAGCGCAGAGCTACTCTGAAGAAAGCTGTTGGTTCCGGTCTCCTGCTCTTTCTGGGGAACGATGAACAGGGTCTGAATTATGAGGACAACACCTTCCGTTACCGTCAGGACTCCTCATTCCTTTATTTCTTCGGCCTTTCGGCTGCCGGACTGTCTGCCATCATAGACATTGATGAGGACAGAGAAATAATCTTTGGCGACGAGCTTTCCATTGACTACATTGTCTGGATGGGAACACAACCCACCCTGCGTGATAAGGCTGCCCAAGTAGGCATTACAGACACTCGTCCCGCTGCTGAAGTAGCCGACTACCTGAAAAAGGCGCAAGCTGCCGGCCGTACCATTCACTATCTGCCCCCTTATCGTGGAGAGCATAAGCTGAAACTGATGGAGTGGCTGGGACAAATGCCTGCACAGCAGGAAGCATCTGTACCCTTCATCAAGGCCGTGGTAGCGCAACGTAACTATAAGACGGCAGAAGAGATTGAGGAGATAGAGAAGGCTTGTAACGTAACGGCCGATATGCACATCACAGCCATGAAGGTGCTGCGTCCGGATATGTATGAATATGAAGTGGTGGCTGAAATGAACCGCATTGCGGAGAAGAACAACTGTGAACTCTCCTTTGCTACCATTGCCACCATCAATGGGCAAACCCTGCACAACCACTATCACGGCAATCTGGTGAAGCCGGGAGACCTCTTCCTGATTGATGCCGGTGCCGAACTTCCGTCCGGCTACTGCGGTGACATGTCTTCTACCATTCCGGCAGACAAGACCTTTACTCCGCGCCAGCGTGCCGTTTACGAAATCCAGAACCGTATGCATCTGGAGAGTGTCAAGGCGTTGCGTCCCGGCATTCCCTATATGAGTGTGTATGAACTCTCTGCTCAAGTGATGGTGGAGGGACTGAAAGAGCTGGGCCTGATGAAAGGCAATGCAGAAGATGCCGTGCGTGAAGGTGCTCACGCCCTGTTCTATCCTCACGGATTGGGTCATATGATGGGCTTGGATGTTCATGACATGGAGAATCTTGGTGAGATTTGGGTGGGTTACAACGGACAGCCTAAGAGTACTCAGTTCGGTCGTAAGAGCCAACGCTTGGCCATCCCGTTGGAACCGGGCTTTGTACACACTGTGGAGCCGGGTATCTACTTCATCCCCGAACTGATTGACTTGTGGAGAGGACAGAAGAAGTTTACTGACTTCATTAACTATGATAAGGTGGAAGAGTACCGCAACTTTGGTGGCATCCGTAACGAGGAGAATTACCTCATTACAGAAACCGGTGCCCGTCGCCTCGGAAAGAAGATTCCGCTGACTCCGGAAGAGGTGGAAGCCTTGCGTTGATGCAGAGTAGGCTTATCAGCTCTATAGCATGCCCTGGATAGGGTTATATAAGAAAAAAGAATCGCAGCAAAGAAGTGTGTAACTTCTGTTTGCTGCGATTCTTACATTTTACACGACTCTTGGTCAGTACTTGAAACTGCTGCCACCAAGGAACTCTCGTAAGAGGGAAGTGGGAGGTATCTCTTTGTCCTGTACGGGACAGAAGTATTTGATGAATTTTAGCAAGCGGTAAGCTTCAGAATATTCAGGACAGTTGCGCGGCACATCAGAAAGGATGGGTTCTGCATGCGGGCGCAGTACTCCCAGCTCGTAAAGCATGGCAGAATTGAACATGACGTCGGCATTCTCCTGATAGGGAAATATCCACTTGTCTTCACCGGCACGCACACTGGGCCAGCGTGAAATGGTCTCTCGGGCAGAATAACCTCGGTAGTTGAAGTCACGAATGATACGACGTAGCAGGCGGTTGTCGGTAGTGGGAATCCAGTTGTGGTCATCTAAAGAGATGCAGGTGAGGGCAGAGACGTAGATTTTAAACTTCTTCTCGTCGGGAATCTGTGGAGTGAGCTCCGGGTTCAAGGCGTGTATGCCCTCTAATATAAGTATGGTGTGTTCGTCAATGCGCAGGCGGTTGCCTCTGTATTCACGCTTGCCCGTGGTGAAGTTGAAGGTGGGTAACTCAATCTCCTCGCCACGTAGCAGGGCTTGCAGGTCACTGTTGAACTTAGGAAGATCCAAGGCATAGAGAGACTCGTAGTCATAATCTCCTGAAGCATCACGCGGGGTGTCTTCCCGATTGACGAAGTAGTTGTCTAACGCGATGGGGTAGGGACGCAATCCATTGGTCATCAGCTGTACACTGAGACGCTTGCTGAAGGTGGTCTTTCCGGAAGAGGAGGGGCCTGAAATGAGCACCATTCTTACCGGCTTACCGGCTTGTCCTCGGTGATGGATTTCATCGGCTATCTGTGCAATCTTCTTCTCCTGCAGTGCTTCAGCCACTTGGATGAGACCGGTGGCATCACCCTGTCGGCAGGCTTGGTTGAAGTCGCCCACATTGCTGACACCCATGATTTCCATCCAGTGCAGGTGTTCTTTGAATACATCAAACATCTTCTCTTGCTTTACAATCTCTCCTAGTTGAGTAGGGTTCTCTTGACAAGGAATGCGGAGTAGTAGTCCGTCGTAGTACTTTACCAAGTCGAACAGATAGAGGTAGCCGGTGCTGGGCACCAAGCTTCCGTAATAGTAGTCTACGGTATTACCTAATGTATAATAATAGGTGTAGAGTGAACCGGAGCTTTCCAGCAGTTTTACTTTATCCTCCATGCCTTGTTCCCGGAAGATGCGTACAGCCTCTTCGGTATGGCACTCGACACGGTGGAAAGGAAGGTCTTCGGCAATCAGGGTCTGCATCCATTTCTTTAAGGCAGCTACATCTTCCAACTCTAAGACACGACCGATGTCCAGTTTACAATAGTATCCTTTGGAAACAGAGTGCTCCACATAGAGTTTCCCTTGCGGATACAGCTCACTGATAGCCTTGTAGAGTACAAAGCAGAGAGAACGAACGTAGGTACGCATGCCGGAAGAGTTCCTTACGTCTAGAAACTCAACGTCCTTGTTGTTGTAAAGTTGGAAATTGAGTCCTTCCGTGCGATTATTGACCTTGGCACTGACCACTTGGTAGGGGAAATTGAGTCCTAAATCAGAATAAATCTCCAAAAGTGAGGTTCCGGCAGGGTAGTTTTTAATAATATTATTATTTTTGCAACAAATTTGTAACATGTGTTTCATAAGCGCTCCTTGTTGAGTGATTGTGACGTAAAGATAGGGCTTTCTGATTAGACAAAACAATAAACCCTCAAATAACTAAAAGATGGAATATTCTTTTTATGATTTTTTAAAGTTGCTCGGCTCATTGGCAATGTTCCTCTACGGAATGAAGATTATGAGCGAAGGTTTGCAGAAGTTTGCAGGTGATGGCTTGCGTCGTATTTTGACAGCAATGACCACCAATCGCGTTACAGGTGTGGTAACCGGTATGCTGATAACAGCACTGGTTCAGTCTTCTTCGGCAACCACGGTCATGGTAGTCAGCTTTGTAAATGCAGGCTTGCTGACGCTTTCTCAATCCATTGGTGTCATTATGGGTGCCAATATTGGTACTACTGTCACGGCCTGGATTATTTCTGCTTTAGGCTTTAAGGTTGATATTGCAGCCTTTGCCTTGCCGCTTCTTTTCTTCGGTCTGCCACTTCTTTTCTCTCAAAAGAGCAGTCGCAAGTCTTTAGGTGAGTTTATTTTCGGTTTCTCGTTCCTTTTCATGGGATTGTCTTACTTGAAGGCCAATGCTCCCGACTTGAGTCAGAATCCTGATATGCTGGCCTTTGTGCAGAACTATACTGATATGGGCTTCATTTCCATCTTGTTGTTTGTGTTGATTGGTACGGTGCTGACCATGATTGTGCAGGCATCTGCTGCCACAATGGCCATCACCTTGATTATGTGTGCCAACGGTTGGATTAGTTTTGAACTGGGCGCCGCACTGGTTTTGGGCGAGAATATCGGAACTACCATTACGGCTAATCTAGCGGCATTGACTGGTAACACGCAATCGCGGCGGGCGGCTTTGGCACACTTGGTATTCAATGTGTTTGGTGTTATGTGGGTACTGGTGTTGTTTGTCCCCTTCACCAATGCCGTGTCTTGGTTTGTAACCGATGTAATGGGGTCTACAGATCCGGCGGTAGCTGTTTCGTTTAAGCTTTCAGCCTTCCATACAGCTTTCAATATCTGTAATGTGCTTATCCTGATTTGGTTTGTGAAGTTGATAGAACGTACGGTTTGTGCCATTATTCCTATGAAAGAGCAAGATGAGGAGTATCGCTTGCGTTATATTTCAGGTGGTATGCTTTCTACGGCAGAGCTGTCTATTCTTCAGGCAAGTAAAGAAATACATTTGTTTGCAGAACGTACGCATCGTATGTTTGGCATGGTGCGCGACCTGTTGCATACAGAGAAAGATGATGACTTTACCAAACTGTTCAGTCGGGTGGAGAAGTATGAGAACATCAGCGATAGCATGGAACTGGAGATTGCCAATTACTTGAATCAAGTGTCGGAAGGACGTTTGAGTTCAGAAGGTAAGTTGAAGATACGCGCCATGTTACGTGAGGTGACAGAGATTGAAAGCATTGGTGACAGCTGCTATAACTTGGCACGCACCATCAATCGCAAACGCCAGACAAATCAGGACTTTACCGAGAAACAGTATGAGCATTTGCACCTGATGATGTCGTTAACCGATGAGGCTCTGCAACAGATGATTAAGGTACTGGAGCATCCTGAGCATCAGGCCAGCGAGGTAAATAAGTCTTTCAATTTGGAGAATGAAATCAACAACTATCGTAACCAACTGAAGAACCAGAATATTGTAGATGTAAACAACAAGGAGTATGGTTATCAGATGGGTGTTTACTATATGGACTTGGTTGCTGAATGTGAAAAACTGGGTGACTATGTGGTGAATGTGGTAGAGGCAAGCAGCGATACCAAAGAGAAGAAAGCTTCTTGAAAAAGTGCTGACGATGCAGGAGTGAAAGAGTTTATCCTCTTAAAAGCCTGCAGGTAGAAGTGATAAAGAGATAGGAAAGAGTGGAGGAGACCTCAATATTAAGGATGGTCTCTCCACTCTTTTCAGGTTTAGGTTACTCTTCTACTTTCTGGAACTCTTCTTTACCTACTCCGCAGAGCGGGCAGATCCATTCTTCTGGTAAATCTTCAAAAGGAGTGCCGGGTTCGATACCGTTGTCTGGGTCACCCTGTTCAGGGTCATAGACATAATCACAAATGGTGCAAATGTACTTATCCATAAATCTAAGGTTTTAGGTTTCTGTAATAGAAACAAATATTTCCCTCTTTTTGTTTTTCTTCAAGGATAGAAAAGCGTAACTTCGCACCCTCAAATTAGACATAAAAACTTGTATGACTGCGAAAAGAGATAACTATTATCAAGTAGGCTTGACCGATGAACAAGTATTAAAGAGTCGTGCCGAGCACGGCTCCAACTTGCTGACCCCTCCCAAACGTCCTTCACTTTGGAAACTCTATCTGGAGAAGTTTGAAGACCCTGTGGTAAGGGTGCTGCTGGTAGCGGCCCTTTTCTCCTTGATTATTTCTATTATTGAGAATGAGTATGCCGAGACTATCGGTATCATTGCTGCCATCTTGTTGGCAACCGGTATTGGTTTCTATTTTGAGTATGATGCAAGTAAGAAGTTTGATTTGCTGAATGCCGTGAGTGAAGAGACACTTGTCAAGGTGATTCGTAACGGTAAGGTACAAGAGATACCTCGTAAAGAGGTGGTTGTTGGCGATGTGGTGGTGCTGGAAACCGGCGAAGAGGTACCTGCTGATGGAGTGCTGTTTGAGGCAATTTCTTTGCAAGTCAATGAGTCGAACTTGACGGGTGAGCCGGTTATCAATAAGACTGTTGTAGAGGTAGACTTTGATGAAGAGGCTACGTATGCTAGTAATCGGGTGTTACGTGGTACCACGGTGGTGGATGGTCATGGCACGATGTGTGTGGATTGTGTAGGGGATGCTACAGAAATTGGTAAAGTAGCTCGTCAAAGCACAGAGCAATCTACAGAACCTACACCATTAAATATTCAGTTGACTAAGTTGGCTAACTTGATAGGTAAGATAGGTTTCACTGTTGCTGGATTGGCTTTCGCTATCTTCTTTGTGAAAGATGTAGTGCTGTATTATGACTTCTCTACCTTCCATTCTTTCCAAGACTGGCTACCGGCCTTACGGGCAACTCTGCAATACTTCATGATGGCTGTAACGCTGATTGTGGTAGCTGTACCGGAAGGCTTACCCATGAGCGTGACTCTCAGTTTAGCTTTAAACATGCGTCGTATGCTGACTACCAATAATCTGGTACGTAAGATGCACGCTTGCGAGACAATGGGAGCCATCACGGTAATCTGTACTGATAAGACGGGAACGCTAACGCAAAACCTTATGCAAGTACATGAACCGAACTTCTATGCTTTGAAGAATCACTCAGAGTTGGGTGCTGATGATGTCAGTGCTTTAATAAAAGAGGGTATCAGTGTGAATTCAACCGCCTTCTTGGAAGAAAACTCTTCAGAAGAGAAACCAAAAGGTGTGGGTAATCCTACAGAAGTGGCTTTGTTGCTTTGGTTGAATAGCCAGGGAGTTGACTACCTGAAACTACGTGAAGAGGCAGAGGTACTGGAGCAGCTGACCTTTTCAACCGAACGTAAGTTTATGGCAACCTTGGTCTATTCCTCACTGTTAGGCAAGAAGATCCTCTATGTAAAGGGAGCACCTGAAATAGTTCTCGGTCGTTGTAAAGATGTGGTGCTGGATGGCCGTAGAGTTTCTGCTACAGAGTATCGCTCCGCGGTGGAAGCTACGTTGCTTTCCTATCAGAATATGGCTATGCGTACATTAGGCTTTGCCTTTAAAGTGTTGGACGAACAAGATGAGTTGAGAATAAAGAATGAGGAGTCGGTAGCTGTTTCTCATGGAAATGCAGTGCCGGGAAATAGTTCCTTCTTTACGCTTCATGCCTCTTTATTGGAAGAACTTTCTTTCTTAGGTGTAGTAGCCATTAGCGATCCTATTCGTCCGGATGTTCCGGCAGCAGTAAAGAAATGTCAATCAGCAGGTATCGATGTGAAGATTGTGACCGGAGATACCCCCGGAACAGCTACTGAGATTGCTCGTCAGATAGGATTGTGGACATCAGAAGATACAGAACGTAATCGTATTACAGGAACCGCTTTTGCCGAATTAACAGATGAGGAGGCGTTGGAGCGGGTTATGGATTTGAAAATCATGTCACGTGCACGTCCTACCGACAAGCAACGATTGGTGCAATTGTTGCAGCAAAAGGGGGCTGTGGTAGCTGTTACCGGTGATGGAACCAACGATGCTCCCGCTTTGAACCATGCTCAAGTAGGCCTCTCTATGGGCACAGGAACCTCTGTGGCAAAGGAAGCCAGTGATATTACGCTGCTTGATGACTCTTTTAATAGTATTGGAACTGCAGTGATGTGGGGACGCTCACTCTATAAAAATATTCAGCGCTTTATAGTATTTCAGCTGACTATCAACTTTGTGGCACTGTTTATTGTGCTTTTAGGCTCATTGGTGGGAACCGATTTACCGCTTACGGTAACACAAATGTTGTGGGTGAACCTGATTATGGATACTTTCGCAGCATTGGCCTTAGCTTCAATACCTCCTAGTGAAAGTGTAATGAAGGAGAAGCCCCGCAAGCGTACAGACTTTATTATCAGTAAACCGATGCAGGTGATGATTTTTGGAGTGGGATTGCTTTTCGCATGTGTCTTGATGGGTATGCTACTCTATTTTGAAAAAGAAACGGGTGGAATGACTATCAGACGTTTAACAATCTTCTTCACCTTCTTTGTGATGCTTCAGTTTTGGAATCTCTTCAATGCTCGTGTGTTCGGTACTACAGAGTCGGCCTTTAAAGGAATCTCTAAATCATACGGCATGGAACTGGTTGTGCTGGCTATTATTGGTGGACAATTCCTGATTGTGCAGTTTGGTGGAGAGGTGTTCCGCACAGTACCTCTCGACTGGCAAACTTGGTTGGCAATTATTGCTTCCAGCTCGTTGGTGCTGTGGGTGGGCGAAGTAGCCAGATGGATATGCCGTTTGAAAAGAAAAGAGAAGATTGCTTGATGGAGCAGACAACTGATTCTCTCCAACCGGAAAATAGGATAGGTAATATTAAATAGGTAAATGATTTAATCCGTACAATGGATAAAAAGATAAAGAATCTGGTATTTGATTTTGGTGGCGTGTTGATAGACCTTGACCGCCAACGTTGTTTAGATAACTTTGAACGTTTGGGAATGCCCGATGTTCCGGCTATGCTTGACGTGTGTCATCAGCAGGGATTTTTCTTGCAACATGAAAAAGGACTGATTGATGCAGCTGAGTTTCGCGAACGTATTCGTGAACAGATAGGTAAACCGGTGACTGATGCGGAGATAGATGCAGCTTGGAATAGCTTCTTAGTAGGAATTCCCTCTTACAAGTTGGATATGCTCTTGGAATTACGCCAGCATTACGTGGTCTATTTATTAAGCAATACCAATGACATACATTGGGAGTGGTCGGTTAAGCATGCTTTCCACTACAAGTCTTTCCATGTGGAAGATTTCTTTGAGGAGATATTCCTTTCCTATGAAATGAAGATGGCGAAGCCGGATAAAGAAATCTTTCAATGCCTGCTGGAGAAGACCGGCATTGATCCACAAGAAACCTTCTTTATTGACGATTCTGAAGCTAATTGCCTGATGGCACAAAGCTTAGGCATTTCTACTTATACACCGAAGGCACATGAAGACTGGCGGCATCTCTTCTAAATCCTTAGTGGCCACTATCGGTTTTTTTGATGGGGTACACCTGGGACACCGTTTCCTGATTAGTCAGGTAAATGAGGTGGCTCGTTCTCGAGGGTATGCTTCGGCAGTAGTTACTTTTCCGGAGCATCCAAGAAAGGTGATGCAGCCCGATTTCGCACCTCGATTGCTGAATACGTGTGAAGAGAAACTCTCCTTACTTGCTGCGGCAGGTGTACAACAAACTATTATGCTGCCCTTTACAAAAGAGTTGGCAGCCTTGTCTGCCCGCGATTTCATGCAACTGTTGCAACGTGATTATAAGGTGCAGGCTTTACTCATTGGGCACGACCATCGTTTTGGACATAATCGCAGTGAGGGATTCGATGATTATCTCAATTATGCCAAAGAGCTTGGAATGGAGGTTCTGCTTGCCCGTGCTTATCTATATAAAGATATAAAGGTTAGCTCCTCAAAGATTCGTCATCACTTGTTACAAGGAGAGATGAAGGAGGCCACAGCGTTGCTTGGGTATGAGTATGTTCTGCAGGGAACGGTGGTAGGTGGCTATCGTGTTGGTAGGCGTCTTGGATACCCTACAGCCAACATCCGCCCCGATTCTCCCGAGAAACTGATTCCTTGCGACGGGGTGTATGCCGTGCGTGTACAGCTGGGAGCATCTGTGTATGGCGGTATGCTCAGTATTGGTTATCGTCCTACGTTGGGGAATGGGCCGGATCGTAGCATAGAAGTGCATATCTTTGATTTCCATGAGGATATCTACGACTGTCCTATTCGACTCTCTTTTGTTGCTCGCACGCGGGATGACCTTAAATTTGATACACTGGAAGAGTTAAAGGAACGTCTGCAGCAAGACGAAAAAGAGATTCGAGCTATTCTTTGTTAAGACAAAGAAGAATAAAAAAGAGCTATTTCATTCAGATAATGTAAATTTTTCCTTGGAAAAGTTTGCAGTGAAAGAAAAAGTACTTATCTTTGCACCCGCAAACGGAAAAGGTGTCATAGCTCAGTTGGTAGAGCAAAGGACTGAAAATCCTTGTGTCCCCGGTTCGATTCCTGGTGACACCACCCGAGAGAAAGCAACTACACGTGGTAGTTGCTTTTTTTGTTTTACATTCTATATAATAAGCAATGAGTATCAACTTGGGAAAGTTCAACACCTTAAAGGTGGTGAAAGAGGTAGATTTCGGACTTTATCTGGATGGAGAAGAAGAGGGAGAAATTCTTCTTCCGACACGGTACGTGCCAGCAGGCTGTAAAGTTGGAGATGAGTTAAACGTTTTTCTCTACTTGGATAGCGAGGAACGGCTAGTTGCAACCACTCTGGAACCGTTGGTGCAGGTAGGAGGGTTTGCTTACTTGGAAGTATCGTGGGTAAATCAGTATGGAGCCTTTTTGAATTGGGGCTTGATGAAAGACCTGTTTGTTCCCTTCCGTGAACAGAAACAGAAGATGCAGGTTGGCAAGCGTTACTTGATTCATGCCCATTTGGATGAAGAGAGCTATCGTATTGTGGCATCTGCTAAGGTAGAGCGTTATCTTTCAAAAGAAACGCCCCAATATCAACCGGGTCAGGAGGTGCAGATTCTTGTGTGGCAGAAGACAGATCTGGGCTTCAAGGCTATCATAGATGATACTTATGCCGGCTTACTGTACGAGAGCGAGATTTTCCAACCCCTCCATGCAGGTATGAAAATGAAAGCCTATGTGAAGCAGGTGCGTGAAGACGGAAAGATTGACCTATCTCTCAGCAAAGGTGGACAAGCGGGTGTGACAGACTTCTCAGCTACATTGCTGGAGCGTTTGCAACAGAATGGAGGTTACCTGCCTATGGGTGACAAGAGTCCGGCAGAAGAGATATACGCCCTGTTCGGTGTAAGCAAGAAGGTGTTTAAGAAGGCATTGGGCGATTTGTATAAAAAACGGCTGGTGCTGCTGGAACCCAATGGAGTACGTCTGACCAATGGTGGTTCGTGTGATTGACGTGTGCTAAACAATAAACCGATAGCGGAAGCGACCGTCGGAATAGAAATAGGAGAATTCCTATCAAGAAATAGGAGAAAAAGTTAGGGAAGGAGGAAACTCCTTCCTATTTTTGTATCCGATAAGAAAAGACAAATGTTGCATACATAAAAGAAAGTAATCATGAGACGTTTAATCACTTTAATGGCAACGATGCTACTTACTTGTAGCTTGTGTATGGCAGGTATGACAAACAGTCGCCTGCGTAAAGAAACACGATTCCTTACTGATAAGATGGCATATGAACTTAATCTGACCACTGCTCAGTATAATGATGTGTACGAAATCAACTATGACTTTATTGATGGCATCCGCTATGTGATGGATGATGTGCTCCTGGGTTTTGAGTGGGCGCTGGACGATTACTACACTTACCTGGATTTACGGAACGATGATTTGCGTTGGGTTCTTTCCAGCTATCAGTATCATCGCTTCATGAACACAGAACATTTCTTTCGTCCTGTTTGTATAACCGGAGGCGATTGGTTATTCAGGGTTCACCTGTTCTACACCAATGTCAACCATTTCTTTTACGGGAAACCTTATCATTACCGAACCTATGTGGGAGGACATTGCCGTGGACACTTCGGAGAGCCAAGTTTTTACCGAAACCGATACGATCATCCTCATTATCCCACTCCGGTTTCTATCCGTCAGGAGAAAGAATTTGTTACCCACCGGCGCTCTGATTTTGGTAGCGTGAATGTGCGCGAGAGCACCAAGCAGCGCCCCTCATCGGTAGCTACACGCCTCTCTTCGTCCGCCCGAAGCTCTGTCTCGTCACGCAACAACAGCTCATCTTCTCGCTCTTCTGCTACAACCACTCGCACCCGAAACACCACCCGTTCTGCTTCCGGAAGCCGTACAGAAAGCAGTCGGAGCAGTTCCACCCGTAGCGGAAGCACTACCTCTACGCGCACCAACAGTCGTACCACACAGGTAAGAAGCGGTTCCGGTTCTACTCGTAGCAGCTCTTCAACCGGTACAGCTCGCAGCTCAAGCAGCCGTTCTTCTCGTTCTTCTGATAGAAGCAGTCGCAGATAATGGAAGAAATCCCTATCTTTGCTGCATGAAGCATTCCGACTGGCACATACAACCCTATACTCCTGAAAGGAAAGTTGCATGGGATGAGTTTGTCACTTACTCCAAAAATGCGACCTTCCTTTTTTTGCGTAATTATATGGAATACCATGCCAATCGTTTCACCGAAGCCTCACTCATGATTTATAAGGGAAACACCCTCATGGCCTTGTTGCCGGGTAATCTGGAGGGTGAGACCTTTCATTCCCACCAGGGATTGACTTATGGAGGGTTACTTATGCCTTCCTCAATCACCTATTTGGAGGTAGAAGAAGCCCTTGCCGTCGCCCTTATCTATTTGCGGAATCAGCTCAAGGTGCGCTGTGTCTGTTACCGAGCCATTCCTCACATCTATCATTTACGTCCAGCAGAAGAGGATTTGTATGCGCTCTTTCGTCTGGGAGCATCTCTCCGAGGGCGTTCTTTGTCTTCTGTCCTTACTCCTTCTCAACCCCTTCCTTTCCGTCAGCTTCGTCGTCGCCAGCAGCATCGTGCGGAGCAGATGGAGTTACAAGTAGTGCACGATAACGACTTTTCTGCTTTCTGGCCCATCCTTGAAGAGAATCTGATGAGGCGTCATAACGTCCATCCCGTACACTCATTGACTGAGATAGAACTACTCCACAACCGCTTCCCTCATAACATCAAACTGCATCGGGTGGTTTCAAAAGGGTGCACGGTAGGGGGCTGTGTTGTCTATGAAACCACTCAAGTGGCGCATGTGCAATATATTGCAGCCACTGAAGAGGGGAAACGTGCCGGTGCGTTGGATTTGTTGTTTGCCGAACTGATACATCATGTGTATCACCATAAGCCTTATTTTGATTTTGGTATCTCTTCCTTGTATGATGGCATATTTCTAAACCAAGGCCTCTTGTTTCAGAAAGAGGGCTTTGGTGCCAGGGCTGTGTTGTACGATACTTATGAGTTAATCCTTTGATAAACATTGTCTTACTGTTATGAAGAACGTTGTAGATTACCTCAACTTGCAGCAGATAAATGCCTCTTTTGAGCCACAGCTTACCCAAGCGATGGCTTGTTGTGTGGCATCCGGTCGCTATTTGCAGGGAGAGGCTGTTACCCGTTTTGAGAGGCAGTTTGCTGCCTATTGCGGTACAGACTACTGCATAGGCACAGGTAATGGACTGGATGCACTTACCCTTATTCTGTTGAGTTATAGAGAACTGGGAATGCTGAAGGAGGGTGATGAGGCTATCGTTCCGGGCAACACCTACATTGCCACACTGTTGTCGGTGATTCGAGCCGGGCTGAAGCCGGTGCTCTGTGAACCTTCCCCCCTTACCGGAAACATGGATGTGGATTGCTTACCCCCACTTATTACCGACAAGACACGGGTTATTATTCCAGTGCATCTCTACGGGAATCTGGCAGATATGGAGTCCATACTGGCTGTAGCCCGACCTCATGGCCTGCTTGTGGTGGAAGATGCTGCCCAAGCACACGGAGCCGGTGCTTTAAAGCGAGCCGGTGCCTGGGGAGATGCTGCCGCTTTTAGCTTCTACCCGGCCAAGAACTTGGGGGCACTGGGAGATGGCGGTGCCGTGACTACCAACGACTTACAGCTATCCAAAGTGGTGCGAGCCTTGGGTAATTACGGTTCTTCGCAGAAGTATCACCACCGCTTTCAAGGCATCAATAGTCGCCTGGACGAGCTGCAGGCCACTGCTCTCAGCGTGAAACTTCCCCGTCTGGATGCTGACAATGCCCGTCGCTCTGCCATTGCTCAGCGCTATCTGTCTGAAATTCATTGGCATCCGTCGCGACTCCGGACACTCTCTACCGACCTTTCTACCCACCCTGTGTACCACGTTTTCCCGCTCTTCTCTCCTTACCGTGATGCACTGCAGGCTCATCTTACTCGTTGCGGGGTAGGCACATTGATGCACTATCCCGTACCCCCACATCGACAGCCTGCTCTACAAGCTATGTACGAGGGGCTTACACTTCCCGTAACCGAGCTATTCGCAAGCGAAGAACTGAGTATCCCCATTTCGCCGCTCTTAACAGAAGAGGAAATCTCTTATGTGATAGCTTGTGTAAACAGCTGGGTCGATGCCTGATGCTGTAGGCTACTGATAACAAATCACAACAAACAGGGTGCCCTGTTTCTTCCTCACTTGCAAGGCGTTTGCTCTACACTTGACCGGAGCGCGCTCCACACTTGTGTCCACCGTGCTCCGCACTTGTGTCCCGTTTGCTCCACACAAGTGTGGAATAAACGGGATTTTTGTGTTATGTATATTCTTGTAAAGCAATAAATTACGTTCTTGTAAAAGAACGAAAAGAGAGCGTTTTAACTGATTTGTCGGGCTGAATTGTTAGCTTGAGTGTTAAGATAAATGTTTACGTTAAGTGGGGAAAGGGGAGTACTTTACTTCTTCATGTGGTTCTTATACTTCTCTTAAAGTTTCCTTGAATTCTAAGGTTGGGAAGTGTTTGGAGGCAACTGCTCATCTGCCTTCTTCCAGCACAGAAGATATTGTCGTGCCACTTCCACGGCATCGTGGTGCTTCTTGACGTAGGCGATGCTCTGCTCCGATAGGGTGGGGATGCGTTCCGGATGCAGCACCAGCTCCTCCAGCTTTCGGAAGATATCATCCTCATCAGGCAATACGTTTACGATGGGTCGTAGCTCCTCCTCACGCAGAATCTCATAGTTTTCCGGTTCTCCACCGCCCACCACCACTATTCCTTTGGCCATTGCCAGCAGTGAGTTCATGGAGGGCGTATAGCTGTAGAGCTGATCCAACTGTACATCAGCAGCATCCAGCAGACGGCAATATTCAGCATAAGGCACATTGCTGACCTCCGTAATGCGGCACCGTTCCGGGTACTTCTCGGCCACTTTCCGCAATATCGGCAACATTATGTCCGTCCCCTTCACATCGCTGCGCCGTGTCTGTATGCCAATGAAGAAGTTTACCTGTTGCGGCACTTTCCGTACGCAGGGTTTAATCTTGCGTAAGTCAATGGGTAGAGGGATGAAATGAATCTTTTGGGGATAGGGTTTCTGATAGGCTGCATAGTACTCCCAGAGGCAGGCAATGATGCCGTCGCAATCCTTGGCAATCACTTTGGTGGCGCGTGCCATACTGCCTTCCAACTCATCTTTCAGCTGACTGCGGTTGGTGGGTGTCTCTTTAAAGTGGTCACCTATCTTATAATCCGAGTAACGATAGATGTTACCATACATGCAGGCGTGGGTGTAGTAATAGTCTGTACCGAAGGCACCCATGAATACACCCCCATTTCGCTTCCGTAAATAGTGATAGATGGGCAGACATCGATGAGGTTTCAGTCGCAGAAAGTGAGGACTGATGATTTGCACCACATCGTACCCTTTCAGACGTGGAAGCACTCGTAACAGTTTCCATAACAGTTTGATGGCATCCCACAAAGAATCCGTCGGCCGGTTCAGGTCTATGTCCCGCGGATAGTTTTTCCATCCGTCACCGTCCGAGGCAACCGTTACCTGATGACCCAGTTGTCGTAACCCCTCGGCCAGCGTGTGGTGCAAACCGCTATACTCCCCTAGTAATAATATATACATAAAGGGCGTATAAATTTACTATGGGCCATGCCAGAAGATACTTTATTCCGTAAAAACGCAAAGGAAGCGGGAGCAGTCCCAGGTCTGCAACATACCTTATGTTTGTCTCCATGTCTCCTATTCTAGGATTTTCGGTGCGGTATCTTTTCATTTGATCGATGGTCAGGAAAGCCAGTCTACGCTTCATGGCGCGGTATTTGATGGGGTCATCTTTCTTTTTGAAATCCTTATAGTCCCATATAAAATCACTCATTTCATCATAGGCATGCCAGAAACGACGGTCGCAGAAGGTTTGGCTCTGGTTATGGCTGTTGGAGTAGGGCACTTGTCGATAGAAGTAGATGGGCCACTTGGAAATCCACGTTTCCTTTGCCTCCAGGTAACAGCGCAGGATAAAAATTTCATCTTCTTGCAGGCGGAACTCACTGAAGCGTATATTCTTCTCTTCTAACAGACTTCTTTTGATGATGTGCCTCCAAACTGTGCCCAGGAAATTGTTATGCAAAACATACTTGGCACCGCGGTTGTAAACCTTGTATTGAATGCTCCCGGGCATCTTCAGCTTCTTTTTAGTGGTCACGTAGCTGTAGCTTACCATGTCCGGTTTCTGTTGTTGGATGCGTTTCAACTCGCTGGCCAACAGCGTGTAGGGCAGCAACTCATCATCAGCATCCACAAACATGACATACTCTCCGCGTGCTTGTGACAGCCCGATGTTGCGGGCGCCTCCCACACCTCTACAGCCATTGTTGATGACAATGATTTCCACTTCTCTCCCTTCTTGGAAAGTCTGGTTCCGGAGAGATTGCCTGCAGGCATCCATGTACTTGAGTCCTTTGACGCCGAAGCAGGGGATAATGATGCTGAGTATCGGTTCCATAACTGTATTGTTTGTTACCCCACAAAGGTAAATTGTTTCACCGATATCTCCAACATCTTTGTACCCTAAAAACAAACCGCACTCAAACCGGAGTGGCTCGGGTGCGGTTCTGTTCGGGAAGAACGGGAAAGAAGAGAACAGCAAACAACTACTGAATCTCCTTCCCTTGGTAGAAGTCTAATATCTTGGTACGGAACAGGTAATCATACTTTGCCTGAAGTTCGGCACTCTCGGCTTGCAGAAGGTTTTGTTTGCTTTCGTTATACTCTACAGCATTAGCCATACCGTTCTCATATTTGCCTGTCATCAGGCGGAAAGCTTCCCGGCCGGCTTGGGCAGCACTGCGGCTACTTTCATACTTTGCTAGGGCTGCTGTAGCGTTGTACCACGCCTGCTGTATCTCTTTGTAAAGCACCTTCTTCACTCCTTCCAGCTGTAAGGCATAGTTCTTCTGTTGTAACTTGGCAGTCCTCACTCCATTACGGGTAGCGAGCCGGTTGAACAGCGGAATGCTGAGACTCAGACCTATGTATTTGTTAAAGTTGTCATTCAACTGCTGTGAAAAGCTTCTTTCCAGGGTGGAGTAGTAGCTGGTGCTCAAACTGCCGTTGAGGTAAAGCTGAGGATAGTAGCCGCTCTGCGCCACGCGAATATTATGCCTGCTGCCCTCCAGGCGGTAACGGGCTGCTTGTACGGAAGGCTTCTGAAGCAGGGCAGTCTGATAGATGTCGTCGGGTGGTGTGAGAGGCGTGGTAGATACCTCCTGTTGAGGCTCCTCCAGGGTGAATCCTTCAGGTGTTTCCAGTTCAATCAACTGGCTGAGTTCCAGCAGTGCCAGGTCGTAGTCGTTGCGGCACTGCACTACGTTCAGCTCATCGGAAGCAACTCTGGCCTCTGCTTCTGCTACCTCTGCTGTTCCACTTTTACCCAGTTCTTGTAATCGTTTCAACCGTTGCCACTGCTGTTTGCTCAACTCTACTTGTGTGTAGGCAACCCCATATAACTCCTTACAGAACAGAACCTGCAGATAGGCTTGCGCTACCTGAATGGCAATGTCTTCCTTGGCTTTCGCCAAATCGGCTATGGCAGCCTGCAAGTCTAACTTGGCCATAGAGAGCTTGTTGGGTAGTTGCAAACCGGTGAAGATGGGGACACTGGTGCCTACTGATAGGTTGCTTCCGTTACTGTGGGTATTGACATAAACGGTGCTGTAATCACCCGTCTCGGCATCTTTAACCGCTGTCTGTGTGCGCCCCCAGTTCCACTGCTGGCCGGCTGATGCCTGGAGATTGGGGAGACGGGCAAACTTGGCTGTGTTCACACTGACAGCCTGCTGCTCTGCAGCATTAGCTGTCTGCCGGATATTGATGTTGTGAGTGACCGCATGGTCAATGCACCGGCGCAAACTCCATGCCTCTTGTGCGGTCACGGGCAGGCAGCAGATGGCTGCCAAGGTAATGATGAATCCTTTCATGATGTTCTTCTTTACAGGGTTACTTCTTCTGTGAGCCGCGTACACGGTCGTTTTGGCTGATACCTTCAAGTATGGCGATATGCAATCCGTCACTCAGTCCTACGCGTACAGGTTGGCGGCGGAACTGTTGCTGCAGGCTGTCGGTAAGCAAGTAGACAAAGGCTGAGTCTCCCTTGAACTCAATGCAACCCTCCGGCAGGGTGAGCTTCTGTGAGGCACGCTCCAGTACAATCTCTGCGTTAGCCGAGTAACCGCTGCGGATGGTAACGCTGTCCGGTGCCGTAAGAGCTGCTTTTATCTCAAACTGATTGGCTCCATTCTCTTCTGTGCCTTTGGGAGAGATGTATTCCAACGTGGCATCCAGAGACAATTCTTGCAAGGCTCCAATCGTTATCTTGACAGGCATCCCTGTTACCAAACGTCCCACTTCGGTCTCGTCTATGTTTCCTCTGAAGATGAGGTCATTCATGTCTGCAATGGTTGCAATGGTGGTTCCGTCATTGAAAGTGTTACTCATGATGACCGAATTGCCGGCCTTGATGGGTACATCCAGAATCAAACCGTCAATGGTTGAGCGAATCAGTGTGCTGCTGAAGGCTGTGCTCTGCTGGGTGATTCCCTCTTTAACAATCTGCAGGTTATCAGACGCTGTCTGCCACTCTTCGCGACTCTGCTTCAGGGTAACCTCAGCCTTTTCATATACTTCGCGGCAGACAAGCTGCTCTTCATAGAGCTTTTGAGTGCGGTTGAAGTCAGTTTCTGCCTGTTTCAGGTTAATCTCTGCCAGTCGGACGCGACTTTCCGCTGCATTAAGAGTACCCAGTTCGGGTATTACTTTCACCTTGGCAATGACTTCATTTTTGCGTATCGGCTCACCGGCCTGTTTATACACCTCGGCTATGATACCCGATATCTGCGGTTTGATAAGTACCTCATCCCGAGGCTCAACCTTACCGGTTGCAACTGTTGTCTTTTGTAGGTCGGCCACAGTGGGTGACACCAACTCGTATTCTACCGACTTGGGGCGTGATTTCTGATAGAGAAACACAAAGGTTCCTATGAACAACAAGGCCACCAGAGCCACAATTCCTGTCTTAATTGCTTTCTTTGCTTTCATTATTGAATGGTTTTATGTGAATTATTTATATGATTCTTCTACTGTTATTACTCTTCTCGAATGGCCTCTATGGGTTTGATAGCCATGGCTCTGTATGCCGGTGCCAACCCGGCTATCATACCCAAGACGGCCAGTATAAAGCAGGCCAGCAGTGCCATGGAGAATGATATCTGAAAACTGCTTCCGGTTCCCATCTCTGCCAACTGCAGAATGAGTACGGCAAAAGTGATACCGGACAAACCGGCCAGTGTGGTAAGTACAAGGCTTTCGCTGAGTATCTGTGTAAGTATATCACGCGGCCGGGCACCAATGGCACGCCGGATGCCTATCTCTGTGGTGCGTTCTCTGACGGTTACCATCATGATGTTACTCACCCCAATGGCTCCGGCCAGCAGGGTTCCAAGCCCTACCATCCAGCTGAGAATCCGTATGCCCCGGAATAGGTTGTCTACCATACTAAACAAGGCTTCTGCATTTACGCGCATAACAGCTTGTTTGTCATCGGGGTGTATGAGGTGCGCGCGTTTGACAACAGCCTCAATCTTCTGCTCCACTTCTGATATTCTGTGCCCGGGCTTGGCCGTATAACAGAGTACTTGAATGCGGTTTCCGAAGTTGTAGTTCTGCTGCAGGGTAGTGAAAGGGATGGTGATGCTGGTGCGTGCATTGCCCTGAATACTCATGTTACCGGAGCTTTGGCTGACACCAATTACTTGGTAATAAACCCCATTGACCCGTATGTATCGCCCACAGGGTGAGGCTCCGTCTGTAAAAAGACTCTCGGCAATGCGCTGCCCGATGACACAGACACGTCGACGTTCTTTTACATCCAACTCGTTAATGTATCTTCCGTCACTGATATCTGGATCTTCTATAAGCCCATACTCAGGGAATGCCCCCTTCAATGTGCAGCCGTGGCTCTGCTCTCCAAAGACAGCTTTCATGCCCCAGCGTGCATTGGTAGGGGTAATGATGTCTATCTCGGGTACAGAGTGGCGTACACGCTCTACGTCACTTATCTCCAAGTCCCACGCTCTTCCTTTGCGGAAACCTTTGTACGCCTTGCTGGTGGCAGAGGTTGCCATAAAACCACTGTTACTGGCAAAGCCCTCAAACTCAGCAGACAAAAGGGCTTGCAGGCCTTGGCTTCCTCCCATCAGGGCTACCAACATGAAGATGCCCCAGAATACCCCGAAGGCGGTAAGCAAGCTGCGGGTCTTGTTTCTGGTAATGGTGATGAGTATCTCTGCCCATCGGTCAGTATCTATTCTCATACAGTTGTTGAATTTTCTAGTTATAATAAATGGTTGGATTGGTTACAACAAACTCTCTTCTTTAGTCAGCCCGCAACGCTTCAATGGGGCGGATGAGTGCTGCCTTGCGAGCAGGAAAGAGACCGGCCAGTGTGCCTGCAATCACTAACGTCAGTGTGGCTTGCAGAGCAACGTGTAGGTCTACTGTAGGATTCTTGAACACTGTGGCCTGTGCCACTCCGATGTCCATCACCTGCTCTCCGGCCACTGCATTCATCCACTCGGTGACACCGATGCCCGCCACCAATCCGATGTAGCCAAATAAAGTGGTGATGACAATGCTCTCGACAATAATCAGTCGCAGGATGCTTGCCGGTTTGGCACCTATCGCCTTGCGGATGCCAAACTCGTGAGTACGTTCTTTGACGGTAATCAGCATGATGTTAGAAACTCCCACAATGCCACTCAGGAGGGTGAAGATGCCGATAATCCAGATGGCTGTTCGTAAAATCTCATTTCCTTTTTGCTGTTGGGCATAGCTCTGAATGCGACTCCAAATCCATATGGCACTGCGGTCATTGCTGTCGAACTGGCGGAGGGAACCGATGACCTTACGGTACTCATCCTCAAACTCTTGGCTTTCTTCTTCTGTCCGAATATTTTTAGTAAGGAAAAGGATGCTGCCCAACTCATCTTGTTTGTTGTAGATGAGCTGTAAAGTGGTCACGGGAACATAGGCAGGGGGCGTGTTGTTACCCATATCTTTGTAGACACCAATGATGCGATAAACCAGGCCGCTTGCTTCAATGTATGCTCCTACAGCCTCACTCTCCTTGCTGCCGAACAACATTTCCACCGTTTTTTCATGCAGCACTATCACTTTTCGGCACTGTTTTAGGTCAGGTTCATTCACAAACCGACCCGTTTTCAATTTGATACCTTCCAGTTGCGGGTGCTCAGGTGAAACACCTTTCAGTGTGAGTGAGACAGACTCGTTTCCCTTGCTGAGGTACACATTGTTCTGCTCCATGATACCTTCGGCTGCCAAGATGTGTGCATCCATCCGTTGTGTGGTGGATAATTCGTTGTTTGTCAGTTTGATACTTCTTCCACCTTTCAATCCTTTGTATGGTTTACCTGCCCATCCCGGCCATACCTGCATAGAGTTCATGGCCATGCTTTCTCCCTGGGATTGGAAAGCATTGAGCAATCCATTGCCGGCTCCCAGCAGGACTATCAGCATGAATATGCCCCAGGCAACGGCAAATCCGGTAAGAGCGGTGCGCAGCTTGTTGCGTTTAATGGTACCGTAAATCTCTTGGAATAAATCTATCATAGTAATGTAATGTTGTGGAGAGGGACTGTTCAATACTTCAGTTCCGGTGTTTTCCGCCTCTCCTGAATATCTACTTCATGAAACCGTTGGTGCCGAAAGGAGAGGCATTGTGTTCTGTATTCTCCTCTATGCTGCCTATGACACCATCCTTGATGTGAATAATCTTATCTGTTTGGTTGGCGACTCCACTTTCGTGTGTAACCACTACAATGGTCATTCCTTCTTGATGTAGCTCCTTCAAGATGTCCATCACCTCTATAGATGTCTTGCTATCCAAAGCTCCTGTCGGTTCATCTGCAAGAATGATTTGTGGGCGGGTAATCAGTGCCCGAGCTATGGCCACGCGCTGTTTTTGTCCTCCGGACATCTCATTAGGCATATGATAAGCCCATTCCTCCAGTCCGAGCCGTTTCAGATACTCCAGAGCCAGGGCATTACGCTGCTTACGTCCCACCCCTTGGTAGAATAGGGGCAGTGCCACATTTTCCAGTGCATTCTTGAAACTGATTAGGTTAAAGGACTGAAAAATAAACCCAATCATGCGGTTCCGGTACATAGCAGCCTTGGTTTCACTGAGGTGTTTGATAAGAGTGCCGTTAAGGTAGTACTCGCCTGTGTCGTAATTGTCCAAGATACCTAATATATTAAGTAAGGTGGACTTCCCGGAGCCGGACGCCCCCATGATGGAGACAAATTCTCCTGCTGCAATGTCCAGGTTGATACCTTTCAATACATGAAGAGGTGCTCCGTTGTTGTAAGTCTTGTTGATGTCACTAAGATGTATCACGATTTTACTGTTTATTCCTCCTTTGCATCTGCAAAGTCAGGTGTGTTTAAAAAGAGTTCATTTTCACTGTTAGACGCACGGCTCTTATGAAAAGTTGCAAACATCCGTAACTTTTTTCTGAAAACATTTTGCATTCTCGTTTTTCTTTTTGACTTTTGTAACCATATTAAAAAATAACCCCCTAAATAAAAGAATATCATGGATACTAACATGGAAAAGCCCTATGCAGTGGGCATTGATATAGGCGGTACAAATACCGTCTTTGGTATAGTAGATGCACGTGGTACAGTTGTTGCCAGCAATTCTATTAAGACTGGTGCTTATGAAAAGGCAGACGACTACGTGGACGAGGTTTGCAAACACCTGTTGCCGCTGATTCTCGAGAATGGTGGTGTGGAAAAGATTAAGGGTATCGGTATCGGTGCACCTAATGCCAACTACTACACAGGTAACATTGAGTTTGCTGCAAATCTTCCGTGGAAGGGTATCATTCCGTTGGCTTCTATGTTTGAAGAGCGTCTGGGTATTCCTGTTGCTGTAACAAACGATGCTAATGCAGCAGCTATCGGTGAAATGACTTACGGTGCAGCCCGTGGAATGAAAGACTTTATCATGATTACACTGGGTACCGGTGTGGGTAGTGGTATCGTTATCAACGGTCAGCTGGTTTATGGCCACGATGGTTTTGCCGGTGAATTGGGTCACGTAATCATGCGTCGTGAAAATGGTCGTCTTTGCGGTTGTGGCCGTAAGGGCTGTTTGGAAGCATACTGCTCAGCTACCGGTGTGGCTCGTTCAGCTCGTGAATTCTTGGCAGCCAGCACAGAACCCAGCTTGCTTCGTGCCATTCCTGCAGAGGAAATTACCTCTAAAGACGTGTATGATGCAGCAGTAAAGGGTGATAAGATTGCCATCGACATCTTCAACTTCACCGGTACAATCCTGGGTGAGGCTTTGGCTGACTTCATCTCTTTCTCTAGTCCGGAAGCCATTGTGCTGTTTGGTGGCCTTGCCAAGTCTGGTAAGTTTATCTTCGACCCCATCCAGAAAGCACTGGATGAAAACGTGTTAGCCGTATTCAAGGGTAAGACTAAACTCTTGATGTCTGAATTGAAAGATGCAGACGCTGCCGTATTGGGTGCTAGCGCATTGGGCTGGGAAGTGAAGTAACTCTCCTTTCTATCATAAAGTAAAGTCCCCTTTTCTCGATGAAGAAGAGGGGACTTTCTTTATTATGTCTTCCGGTTGTAGTATTGGGGGAGACCAATCTCTTTTCTCTACCCTATGTAATATGAGCAGAAAAAGGGAAAAATCTATACACGCCTTCTGGCGGGTTTTGTGCTAATATCTCTTTGCTAATTTTGTAACCCCTCTCAGGATATACTGTAGGGCACTTTTTCTCTCTTTAGACCCGCTCCGTACCAAGGCCGTATCAACGCCGTACCAACTCCGTATCAACACCGTTCTATAGGAAACGGAGCAGACATGGGGAGGGTTATGGTAATATATGTTGATGATATTCTTGGCTGTTTGGTCTTTTTCATGGTTGTTTCTCTTGATTTTTTGTTGGCTGGTCAATAAAAAAGGGATACGTCAGTCAGACATACCCCTTTCTTATTACGAGCTAAGAGCGTACGCTTATCCGTTAACTCTTTTTTCTTTGATTCTAGCCTTCTTACCGGTAAGAGCGCGCAAGTAGTACAACTTAGCACGACGTACTTTACCAATCTTGTTCACTTCGATGCTGTCGATAGCCGGAGACTCGAGCGGGAAGATACGCTCTACACCTACAGTACCAGACATCTTACGTACAGTGAAACGTTTCTTTTCACCGTGGCCTGAAATCTTGATAACAACACCGCGGTACAACTGTACACGTTCCTTGTTACCTTCTACGATACGATATGCTACAGTCACTGTGTCACCTGCCTTGAAGCTGGGGTGTTGCTTGCCGGTAGCAAATGCTTCTTCTGCAATTTTAATTAAATCCATTGTTGTTTTTATTATTAAATTGTTATCGTTACTACGCAACATACCAGGCTTCTCTCTGTATATGTCCTGACAGCGATTGCGCGAAAGCGGGTGCAAAGTTGGCAATTATCCGGCAGATACACAATAGTTTCCTACTCTTTTTTTCAAAATGCTCATTTGTTTTATCTGATTTATTCAGCTATTGTGGTTGTTCTTTTCTAGGGTTTGTACTATCTTTGCTACCCGAAAGTATAGTTTAAATCTAAAAAGGTATTACTATGAAACACTTACGCTTGCAATTACTCCTGCCGATATTGGCAGTTTGGTTGTTTCCTCTATCCTTGTCTGCTCAAACGCATGAACTACCCCGCTCTGCTCCAGAAGAGCAAGGAGTTCCTTCAAAAGCAATTATTGCTTTGTTTGACTCGTTGACGTCGCTCCCGTTGACTGATATGCACAGTGTGGTGGTAATGCGTCACGGTAAGGTGATAGGTGAAATCTATCCCCAACCTTATGCGCCGGAGTATCGACACACTATGTACTCTTGCTCCAAGACCTTTGTCGGTGTGGGGGTAGGGTTGGCCATTGCAGACAATCGACTTCGGCTGGATGATCGCGTAGCAACCTTTTTCCCGGAGCTATTGCCGGATACTGTGTCTGAGGAGTTAGCGCAGATGACGGTACGCCATTTGCTTACCATGTCCTCAGGTGTGAAGCCTGATTGGGTGATGCGTAGCCGTTGTACAGATTGGATACGTACTTTTTTGGCCAAGAAGGTAGAACAGCCGGGTGCTAAGTTTGCTTATGACTCTATGGTTTCTTATATGTTGTCAGCCATTGTGCAACGTGTGACGGGTCAGAAGCTGTTGGACTATCTGCAAGAACGTATTTTTACCCCCATGAACATTACTGAGGTGGCTTGGGAAGAGAGTCCCGAGGGCATCAATACCGGTGGCTGGGGGTTACACATACAGCCAGAGTCATTGGCTAAGTTCGGTCAGTTGATGCTGGATGAAGGATGCTGGAAGGGTAAACAGCTGATTCCGGCCGAGTGGGTGCGTGAGATGGGAAAGAAACAGATTGAGACCGGAAGGGAACCTTATGGTTATCAGACTTGGCGTTGTGAGTACGACGGTGCCATTCGTGCCGATGGTGCTCTGGGACAATATGTCATCTCGGTTCTGGATAAAGATATGGTGGTCGTGATGACCGAAGCAACCCTGGGCAATGGCAAGGCTCAGCGTCGTTTGGTGTGGGAGCAACTGCTACCTGCAGTACAGGATGAACCACTTCCGGTGGGTAAGGATTATCAGCGTTTGCTGAAAAAACAGGCACTTTATGCACTTCCTGTGGTGAAAGGAAAAGCAACTTCAGTAACTGCATCTCTGTGGGAGGGGAAAGATATTCAACTGGGTAAGAATAACTTGGGCTGGAAATCAATTCGTTTGCACTTTGGGAAGAAAGAGGTTACACTGGCTGTAACTCAAACAGATGGTAAGAGTTATGAGCTTCCGTTTGCTTACAAACAATGGAGCAAAACAGCTATAGAAGCCAATCCTCCCTATTCCATTACGCCCATTGCTCGTTTCAAAGGTTTGGAAGGTTCTTATTGGGTGGCAGGTAGTTACGGCTGGATAAGTAAGGAGAGTTTGCAACTGAAGGCACACTATGTGAACTGGGTGACAGCATTGGAGTTGACCTTCCGTCAGGAAAAGGGTGAGGTGAAGTTACATGTGCAAACCAACTACGCCAAGAAACCTTTTACCATTACCGGAACATTTGTAGAGTGAGATAAGAGAAATGGGTATGAATCTGATACAGACACTGAAACATCCTTGGGTATGGCTTTGCCGTTTCCGTCATAGGTGTGGCTATGGTGTGCATTCACCTTTTGCCTTCAATCTGATTACGCAGGTCATCTATCAGCGTACTCCTTATTATGGATATGCTGAATTGCGGGCTGAGGAGAAACGGTTGGTTTCACAGAAGGGAAGGCTGTGGCGATATGAGTCGATGAAAGTAAAACGTCTGCTTTTCAGATTGGTGAATGAGGTACAGCCCACCACTGTTTTCGATGTAGGGACATTGGCAGCCTCTGCCCTTTACTTGAAGGCAGCCAAGCAGGGAGCAGATTATACGTCAGCCACCTCTTTGGAAGATTTGTTTCTGGAGAGTGGTGTGCCGGTGGATTTTCTCTATCTGCATGATTATCGACATCCGCAATTAGTGGAAGAGGTGTTTAAGATATGTGTTTCTCGCGCAACCTCTCAATCTCTTTTTGTGGTAGAGGGTATCCGTTATTCATCTGCCATGTATCGTCTCTGGAAACAGATGCAGCAGTCGGAACAGGTAGGCGTAACGTTTGATTTATATGATGTGGGACTTCTCTTTTTTGACCGAACAAAAACAAAACAGGCCTATATCGTCAATTTCTGAATAATCTATAGTCTTTATAAGCGTATGAAAAAGAGTTTGTTATATACCCGCACGGGTGATGGTGGAACAACATCATTGGTAGGTGGAACACGAGTTCCCAAGACCGATGCTCGCCTAGAGGCTTATGGCACAGTGGATGAACTGAATGCTCAGTTGGGGTTGCTGATGACCTATCTGCAGGCAGAACAGGACAGAAACTTCTTGCAGTGTGTGCAGAATATACTTTTTGTGATAGGCTCCAACCTGGCAACCGATACAGAAAAGGTTAACCTGAAAGAGGCCAGTCTGCTCTCTGTTTCTCATGTAGAGACGTTGGAACAGGAGATTGACCGTGTAGACAATCTGCTTCCTCGTCAGCGTGCCTTTATCCTACCGGGAGGAAGTAGAGGCGCGGCAGTATGTCATGTTTGTCGTACGGTTTGCCGGCGTGCCGAGCGACGTATTTTGGCGTTAGCACAGCAGGTAGACGTGGCTCCGGAACTGTTGGCCTATATAAACAGGCTTTCAGATTATCTTTTTGTACTTTCTCGGAAAATCAACTTGGAAGAGAAAAAAGAAGAAATATTTTGGGAGAATGGTGGTAAGTGAAATAATTTGTTATACATTTGCCGGATATTTGAGAGTAGGACTTATTTTTACAATTTAAGAACGTAGCATATGTATTGGACATTGGAATTAGCTTCTAAGTTGGAAGATGCTCCTTGGCCGGCAACCAAGGATGAATTGATTGATTATGCCATTCGCTCAGGTGCGCCGCTTGAAGTTATTGAGAATTTGCAGGAGATGGAAGACGAAGGTGATATTTATGAGAGTATCGAAGATATTTGGCCTGACTATCCTAGCAAAGACGATTTCTTCTTCGACGAAGATGAGTATTGATACGTTTTAGTAACAGGGGTGCCTGTTCGCGTGTCGAATAGGGCTTCAAAAACATAGGAGAGGCAGTTCAAAATAGGTGCAACCCCATGAACTGCCTCTTTTGATTTAATCTGTATCCATGAAGAATATGCAAGATTCTGTTCTAGCACCTCTTCCCCGGTTGCGGGAAAGAAACCTTCCGGACAATTGCCGTCCGGCACTTACGGAATTACTGAAGCAAACATTTGGTTACGATTCCTTTCGTGACTTGGAAATCTACGATGACCTTTTTAAAAGTAAAGATAAACTAACTATCTCACAGGGACAGCTCGTGGAACGTGTGGTGCAGGAGGTAGAAAAAACTCTGAAAGCCAACTCTCAAGTATACAACCTTTTGCTGACAGCTCCGACCGGTTCTGGAAAGTCTTTGCTGTTTCAATTGCCTGCCATCTATCTAGGTAGGGAATATCAAATGCTTACGATTGTGGTTTCTCCTCTGAAAGCACTGATTGTGGATCAAGTGGAGAGCTTGCAGGATTTAGGATATAGCCGTGTGGCCTATGCCTCCTCAGATCTCTCACCCGAGCAGAAGAAGGAGACTTATCGGCAGGTGCGGGATGGAGAGATTGACCTTTTCTATCTCTCACCCGAGTTGTTGTTGGCTTACGATATTCGCCGCTTCATTGGTGACCGTCGTATTGGCTTGGTTGTGGTGGATGAGGCACATACTGTAACGACTTGGGGCAAAGAGTTTCGGGTGGATTATTGGTTCTTGGGACGCTATTTAAGTGATCTGCAACAAGTATTAGGCTATTCGTTCCCTCTTTTTGCACTGACAGCTACGGCAGTATGGAATCCGCAAGGAAGAAATGATATGGTATTTGAAACCATCCGTTCCTTGCAGATGGAGCCTTGTGAACTTTATGTGGGTACGGTAACCCGTGCAAATATTGGTTTCGACGTACGGCAAATGGAAATTGAGCAGGGAGAAACGTATGACAAGGCTAAGCAGCGGGTAGTTTCTGCTCGGATTGATAACTTCTTGAACGGGCATAAGACATTGCTCTATTATCCCTTTGCCGGAGGAATAGATATGCGTCTGAAGACGTGGGTAAAACCGGCCGATTGGCATTATGTGGCAACCTATTATGGGAAGAAAGAAAAGGAACAGAAGACCGCTATTGTGCAGGATTTTAAGGCGGGAGAAAAGAAATTGATTATAGCTACTAAAGCGTTTGGCATGGGAGTGGATATCAGTGATATTGATTGTGTGTATCATGTGGCTCCCTCTAGCACTTTTGTGGATTATATACAGGAAGTTGGACGTGCTGCACGCGATGCAGATATTCGTGGAGTGGCTGCTACAGATTTTCATGAACGAGACTTCTATTACATGAAGCGGTTGCATCAGGCCGGGAATATGGCTCAAGAGCAACTGGCGCTTATCCTACAGAAACTGATGGAGGTCTACCGAATGAAAGGGGAGAAGCGAGAAATGTTGGTATCGCTTACAGACTTTGAGTTTGTGGTGAAACTGCCTCGCGTGAAAAACAAGTTGGAGTATGAGGCAGAGCTGGAGCAGCTTATAAAGACAGCCCTCTTATGGTTGGAAGACGATTTGGCACGTCGCTACGGAACCCATCTGCTGGAGGTCTCTCCTATGAATCTGTTACGGGAGGGATATGTGCAGGATAAAACCGGTGATTTATTTGCCCGTACTTATGCAGATTACCTGACTCAAGTAGAAGGCGAGGAGGGTGTTTATCGCGTTCGGCTGGAAGAGCTTTGGGAGGCTTGCTTCCCTGAGTTAGGCTATAAGGAGTTCAAACACAAACTGAATAACGGGACTCTACTAGAAGGAGCGCGTGCCGTATCGGTGGGTAAGCACGAGGTGATGTTGAAAGAAGATGCTACCCTCATTCGCCAAAGGCTGGATGCACTATTTAAGGATCTGACTATGTTGATGAAAACAGCCCTTATTAAGAATAAGGGTAAGTTTGATGAAGAGGAGTTGCGTGCCGTCTTTTCTGCTCATGATATGGATGTGCGCTCGGCCAAACGTTTTATTGGCTCACTGCTGGAGAGCCGTACCGAGGAGGGACGCAGTGTCAGCTATATTAGTAGTGCTAAGAAGAAAGAGAGTAATGAACTCTCGTTTACTGTTACCCGAGGCTTTGATTTACTGCTCTCTCGCTATCAGAAACTTTTCCAACAGCGTATTGTGGGGAATAAGGGGAGCCGTTTGCAATTCTATTGTACCCCATTTTCAGATTTGAATATGCTGCTTAATTTGCTCTCCATGTTGGATTCCCTCTCTTTTAGTGTAGAAGGAGGAGGTACACCTTGTGTGTTGGTACACTTCCATCAGCCAGAAGAATTGTTGAAGATAGTTGAAGAAACGACATATAGAAACCGGATTTTGGATGATAACGAAGCAATATTTGAAGAACAAATGGAGCTGTTTCGCCTGTTTTTTGGTACCCACAAACTCTCGGATGAAGAGCGGTGGCAATTTATAGAGGACTATTTTACCGGAACACAGCTAGAAGAACTGAAACAAAAGTATAATAAACTTAATTCATAAACATAAATACGATGAATAGAAAACAAACTGTTTGCAGAGTACTGCTTCTATTGGTACTATGCGTGTGTGTAGCAATGCCGGAAGCATTGGCTCAAAAGAAAAAAGATTTTGCTAACCTGGCTCGCTTTGCTAAAGAAAATGCCGAATTGCCGGCTCCGGCCAAAGGTGAGAAGCGTGTGGTATTCTTGGGAAACTCTATTACGGAATGTTGGCCATTACGCCATCCCTCATTCTTTGAGGAGAATCCTAATTATATTTGCCGTGGAATCAGTGGCCAGACTTCAGAACAATTGCTGTTGCGCTTTCGTAGCGATGTGATAAATCTGCAACCTAAGATTTTGGTGCTCAATGTAGGTACCAATGATATTGCAGAGAATTCTTGTCCTTATAATGAGGATTATACATTTGGTAACATTGTCTCTATGGTGCAGTTGGCTCGTGCCAATAAAATAAAGGTAGTGTTGGCTTCGGTACTGCCTGCAGTAGGTTTCTCTTGGCGCAAAGATTTGCTTGATGCTCCTGATAAGATTGTGGCACTGAATGCCCGTATCAAGGCTTATGCCAAGGCTGAAAAGATTCCTTATGTAGACTATTACACACCCATGGTGTACGGTGAAAAGCGTCAGCTGAACCCTGATTACACCTATGATGGTGTGCATCCTACTGCTGCCGGTTACGAGGTAATGGAAGCTTTGATACAAAAGGTGTTGAAGTAAACATTCGAAATGCTTACTCGGAAGAGAAGCTTGTTTTATAAAGGTTTAGAGTGCTTTCCTGCTTAGGAAGGCACTTTTTTTACTTGTTGAGGTTTGCTATATCTTCTGGTAAGCTAGTCGCTCATCCCCGTTAAGCAGATGAATAATACCACAATAGCGGAATCCGTGTTTGGTTAAGATGTGCTGGAGAATGCGGTTGTCGCGATGAGTGTCTGCTCGCAGATTGGGTACTTGCTGATAGCACCAGTTGATGCAAGCTGCTGCCACGCCATGTCCATCTCGTTTGCCGGCTAGCCGATGGATGGTTCCGTAGGTAGATACATTTTCCAGCCATTCTCCTTCATAAATGATACGATAGGTAGGATCTTCTCCTACGATGAAAGCAAATGTCCCTACAACGTTTCCTTCTTTGTCGGTACAGACATAACTATTTCCGGCCTCTATCTCTTGTCGGATAAGTTCTTCAGATGGATAACCACTTGTCCATTGCTGTAGATTCCCGTCAGCTCTCATGATGTGTCGAGCCTCTTCAAAGAGTTCAAGTAGTGTACCAACCTCTTCGGGAGTTGTTTTTCGTATGTTCAGAGTAGTGCTCATCTTTCTAGTAGTGCTTATCGGAAACAAAGGTAATGGATTCATGCGGATTGTACAAACGTGAGAACTGCTGATGTCCTCTTTCTCTTTTTACGGCGTCTGCCACATTGTGCTATTTCCCTTTGTTTGTACACAATATCTTTCTGCTTTTTTAGTTATAAGGGTAATGAGATTCTCTTATTATATACGTTACATTGGCTGTTTGCTCTCTTTACTCTGTTGCTGCGTGAAGGTGTCTGCACAGTTTGATGCCCGTTTAAGTCAATATTGGGCTGTGCCGGCTTATTATCATGCGGCAGTTGTGGGGCAAAGTGAAAAACTCAATATCCAGGGAGGGTATGGAATGCAGCTGATGGAGTTTGAGAGGGCACCTCGGGTGATGTATTTGGGGGCTGAATTACCTTTTACACTTTTTCATCAACAACACGGTGCGGGCATTAACTTCTTTAATGAGGCCATCGGACTGTTTCGTAATCAGCGAATCTGGGCGCAATATGCCTATCAACTGAGGTGGAAACGTGCACGGCTCGGCATAGGTGTTCAGTTTGGGTTTTTGAATGTGAAGTTTGACCCGTCGAACATCAATCTTGGAGAGGAGACGGAAGATCCGGCTTTCCCGACAACAGAAGAGAGTGGGATGGGGGCAGATTTAGGAGTAAGTCTCTACTATCGACACTCCCAATATTATGCAGCTCTTTCTGCCCAACATCTGACTTCGCCTCGCATTGCAATCGGTGAAAAGAGTTTTTTAAAAGTCAAGCCTGTAATTTATTTAGGAGGAGGATACAATATTCAGACTCGTAATCCGTTGATTTCTATGCAGCCCTCCATCCATTTGCAGACAGACGGGACATCTACCCGCTTTGATGCAACTGTTCGTGCTTTCTATACTTGGCGTGGGAAAGTACTTAGCGGAACAGTAGGATATAGTCCGGATACGTCGGTTACGCTGGGACTGGGGCTGCAGATACGAAATGTAACAGTTGGCTACGCTTACGAGCTGTTTACTTCCAAGATAGGAGCAGCTTCCGGAAGTCACGACTTGGTGGTGAGTTACGCCATCGATATGAATGTATTTAAAAAGAGCCGCAATCTTCATAAAAGTGTGCGGATATTGTGATAGTACAACAAGATGAAAAAGAGACAACTAAGAATGATGCAAAAGGTTCCTTTCTATGGAGCCGCCTTTTTCTTGATATTAGGCTCGCTGGTTGCCTGTATGGGGACAACGGGAACTTCCATGAGTAATGGCGGAGAACTAACCGGTGTGTCGGCCGGTCCGGTATGGAATGAGCCTGCTCCGTATGGTATGGTGTTGGTAAAAAGAGGGTCGGTAAAGATGGGACCGGATAAACAAGACACACTTTGGGGAGCACCTGTTCCGCAGCGTGAGATTTCTGTGGAGTCGTTCTGGATGGACGAAACAGAAGTTACTGTGGGCGAGTACAAGCAGTTTATCAACTGGGTACGTGATTCCCTCATCCGTGAGCGATTGGCAGATCCTGCTTACGGAGGTAATGAGCTTTACAAAATAGAGGAAGATCGGGAAGGAAATCCTGTTAAGCCTTACCTCAACTGGTCGAAACCCATCCCTTGGAAGCGTGCAACAGAGGATGAGCAGATGGCTATCAATAGTCTGTATAAGACCCATCCCATTGATGGTACAGTCATGTTGGATGGCTCACAGCTGAATTACTATTATGAAATTTATGATTATACCGAGGCTGCCAAACGTCGTAATCGGTTGAATCCTGCTGAACGTACACGAAATACGGATGTACAGATCAGTCCCGATGAGGTGGTAATGATTACCAAAGATACTGCTTATATTGATGAGGATGGACGCATCGTCAACCAGACTATTACCCGTCCTTTAAGTAGTGAATGGGACTTCTTGAACAGCTATATCGTGAATATTATGCCTGATACAACCTGTTGGGTGAATGATTTCCAGCGGGCAAATAATGAGCAGTACATGCGCCTCTATTTCAATCACCCCTCTTACAACGATCATCCCATTGTGGGCGTAAGCTGGGAACAGGCTAATGCTTTCTGTGCTTGGCGTACCAACTATCTGTTGGCCGGATTACGTGGGCAGGCCAAGTATATCCAGCGTTATCGACTACCGACTGAGGCAGAGTGGGAGTTTGCAGCCCGTGGACGTGAAGATAATCAGTATCCATGGAAAAGTAAAAAGAGTACCGATGACCGAGGCTGTTATCAGGCAAACTATAAGCCGGGGAAAGGTAATTTCACCGGTGATGGGAATCTGATTACAAATCGTGTGGGTGCCTATTCGCCAAACTCTAACGGCTTGTACGATATGGCCGGTAACGTGGCAGAGTGGACCTCTACTGCCTATACCGAAAGTGGTGTGCTTCAGGCAAGTGATATCAATCCTGATGTGCAGTATAATGCTGCTCCTGACGATGCTTACCGCTTGAAAAAGAAGGTGATACGTGGAGGTTCGTGGAAAGATGCCAATGCTTTTATTCGTTCCGATGCTCGCCCGTGGGAGTATCAGAATGAACAACGCTCTTACATTGGTTTCCGTTGTGTGCGGACGCAAGTGGGTGCCGGAAAAGGCAAGTCAAAGAGATAACAAGCGGAAAACAAACTATAGGACACCTATTTTAATAACAAGAACAATCAATAAAGCAAATAGCTATGGTAACAGATAAAAAAGACTTTGGGCAACGGTTACAAGACTTTATGTCCAGTTATCGCGGTAAGGTAATCATGAACTATGCGTATAGCTGGGGAGCTGCCATTGTCATTGCCGGAACGCTTTTTAAATTGACACACTTACCGGGTGCCAATCTCATGCTTTGGCTGGGAATGGGAACAGAGGTGTTGGTCTTCTTTTTGTCGGCTTTCGATCTTCCTCGCAAGTCTGTTGGTGAAGATGTAGTGGATGTGCAGCCTTCTTCTGTTCCGATGTCGCAAACAGTGGTCGCTACATCTACTACCCCCTCTCCTGTTGCTGGAATCGGTACTCCGTTGGTTTCAACTTCCCCACTCTCTACTGCTACACCGGAGATGGAAACTGTTACGCAGGCATATGTAGAGAAGCTGAAAGAGACTACCGAGATGTTGGGACGTTTCACTACTCAGGCCGCTTCGTTAACTCAGGATGCAGAACAAATGCAGAACCTGAGTAAGAACTTAGTAGGCCTCAATGCTATCTATGAGATGCAGCTTCGCAGTGCCAGTGCACAAATCGGTACGATTGATCAAGTGCATGAAGAGACCAGAAAGATGGCTCGTCAGATAGAGGAACTCAATGCTCTCTATGCCCGCATGCTGCAAGCCATGCAAGTGAAGGGATAGTGCATACTCATAAGTCATAAATCCAGTAATAGAAATATCTTCATGAACATAAATCCTGATTCACCCCGCCAGAAGATGATAAATCTGATGTACATCGTCCTAATGGCATTATTGGCTCTGAATGTATCTTCGGATGTGCTGAATGGCTTCTCGCTGGTGGGTGAAAGCCTTTTACGAACTACGGCTAATTCGGCCGAGCAGAACCGTTCGCTCTATGTAGACCTGGCTGAGGCTAACCGTCGTAATCCGGAGAAGATTGGCCCGTGGTTCCGAAAAGCAACTCAGGTGAAGCAGATGTCAGATTCGCTTGTTGCTTTGGTTGATGAGTTGAAACTTCGCATTGTACAACAGGCTGACGGTAGTGAAGGCTCTTTGGAAGATATTGTCAACCGAGAAGACTTGGAGGCTGCTTCATTCGTGATGCTCGCACCGGCTAGTGGGCAAGGAGAGGCTTTGTATGAAAGTATCAATCGCTATCGAGAAGAGATATTGTCGGTGGTGACAGATAGTGTGCAGCGAAGAATTATTGACAGCAACCTGAGTACTGATGTTCCTCGGAAGGCTTTGGGTAAGAACTGGCAGGAGTACATCTTTGAAAATACTCCCGTAGCTGCCGCCATTACGTTGCTCACCAAATTACAGAGCGATGTACGTTATGCTGAGGGTGAGGTGTTACACCTGCTCACGCAGAACACTGACATGCAGGATGTACGTGTAAACCGTCTGCAGGCCTATGTCATCCCTACCTCGCAAAATGTTGTGCGGGGCGGTGCATATACCGGACGTGTTATCCTGGCTGCAGTAGACTCTACCCAACGTCCCTCCCTTTTTATCGGTGGAGAAAGACAAACTGAGAATGAAGACGGATGGTTTGAAACTGTTTGTAACCGGACGGGTGACTTCTCGCTGGATGGTTACCTGGAGCTGGTTCAGGGCAATGGAGATACGCTTCGCCGTCACTTCTCTCAACCCTATACGGTGGTGGAACCGTCTGCTACTGTATCTGCCACTCTGATGAATGTGCTTTACGCCGGCTACGATAATCCTCTCAGTATCTCTGTGCCGGGCGTTCCTGCCGATCGTGTGCAGGCAGTATTGCTTAATAAGAACGGGACATTGAAGCGTGCAGGTAAAGGATATGTAGCTCGTCCTTCAGAAGTTAATAAGGAGGTTGTCATACGGGTGATGGCTGAGGTGAATGGTCGTACACAGTCTATGGGTGATTACACCTATCGTGTGCGTTCACTTCCTGACCCCTCACCTTTTATTGAATACACAGAAAAAGGTGTCTCTCGCCGATATCGTGGAGGACGTGGTTTGCCTAAAGCTGTCCTGATGAATACACAAGGCATTGTGGCTGCTATTGATGATGGCCTGCTGAACATTGGCTTCCGAGTGTTAGGTTTTGAGACTGTTTTCTTCGACAACATGGGAAATGCTGTTCCCGAGGTGTCACAAAGTGCCTCTTTCACGCCTCGTCAGAAAGAGATGTTCCGTCGTCTTTCTAAAGGTAAACGTTTCTACATATCACGGGTACGTGCCGTTGGACCGGATGGAGTGGAGCGCTTACTACCCACTACATTGGAAGTAATAGTGAGTTAACTAATTGATGTATATATAATATTATAAGGTATAAACTATGAAACTTGGTTTGCAGCGATTGATTGTATTGTTATTGTCTCTCACCTCCTTCTCGGTGGTGTGGGCGCAGCGTACTTATCCCTCTTCTAAAGAGTTGCCAGAGGATGTTGTCTGGATGCGTGAAATTTATCGCACGCTCGACTTGGCGAAAGATACCAATGGTGCCCTTTATTATCCTGTAGAACCTCAGGATGGACAGATGAATCTCTTCACCACCCTGTTCCGTCTGCTGGCGCAGAAGAAGATTCCTGTTTATGAATACCAACTGGATGGTGTAGAACGTTTCCGGAGTGATGCACAGGTCAGCTTTCGTGATGTATTGGATCGTTTCCAGATTTATTATGAATTGAAGCCCTCAAAGAGCCGTCGCGACAGTGTTATTTCTATTCATAACAGTGATGTCCCCTCTGCCGACGTGATGAGCTACTTCATTAAAGAGGTTTGGTACTATGACCAGCGAACCTCTACTTTCGGTTCTGCTGTCACGGCTCTCTGCCCCGTGCTTCATCGTTCAGAAGAGTTTAGTGACGAGAAAGTCAAGTTGCCAATGTTCTGGGTTGACTATAAAGATGTGGCTCCTTACCTGGCTCAGTCGCAAGTGGCAACCAGCAATTACAACAATGCGGCGGTTGGTAGTTGGGATGATTTCTTTGCTTCGCGTCTCTATAAAGGGGATATTTACAAAGTTACCAACCTGCAAAACAGAACCATGGCTCAATATTGTCCTACAGACAGTGCCATGCAGAAAGAGCAATTGCGCATAGAGAAAGAGATTGCCGATTTTGAACAATCTCTTTACGGCTCTGATTTACAGGATGAGGGTGTAGAGCGTGATACACTTAGTTCTACCTCAGAGCCGAGCGTTAAAGAGGCCAAAACAATCTTTAAACGCAAGGAACGTGCCACTGTACGCAGGCGTACAACCCACGCTGCAACCTCTACTGTCTCTTCCAAATCGGAGAGCACAGAGAATGCTTCTGCTCCCAAAGCCAGTGTGAGACGTCAGCGCAGATAAACAAAACTCTCTACAAATGTGTTCTAATTAGGAGATTTTGTATATATTTGTCGCGTAATTATTAAACACGTACTATTTATGAAAAAGATTTTCACTGTATTATTGGTAGCCGTATGCTGTATGTCTATGGCTATGCCAGCTCAAGCACAGCTCATCAAGTGGGGTGTCAAGGGTGGTGTAAACTTGACCAAAGTAGATTGGGACGGTGGTTATGAAGGAAACAAGGATAAAATGGCCGGCTTCTTTATCGGTCCTATGGCTGAGGTAACCATTCCGGTTGTAGGTCTGGGTGTAGACGCTGCATTGCTTTTCTCTCAGAAAGGCATCAAGGCAGATAGCGATGCCACCAAGCAATATGGTTTGGATATTCCCGTTAACCTGAAGTACACATTTGGTTTGGGCAGCATGCTGGGTATCTTTGTTGCAGCAGGTCCTGACTTCTACTTTGATTTCAAAGGTGAGAAAGAAGGCGTGGAGAAGAAGAAAGCACAAGTTGGCATCAACATTGGTGCCGGTGTGAAGCTGATTAAACACTTGCAACTTGGCGTAAACTACAACATTCCGATGGGTGACCACTTCTCTGTTTCAGACGGAACAAAGGCTATTATCAAAGGAAAAGATAAGACTTGGCAGCTTTCTGCTGCATACATCTTCTGAGATTAGTTTGTACTTGCTATAATTTTTTTTATTTTTCTCCTCTTACTGCGTGATGCAGTGAGGGGAGTTTTTTTATACTATTCCTGTGGCAACATAATCACCCGCTCATTCTCTTTTTCAAAGCGATAGTTGCCTCCCTTTTCACTCAGTTCAAAGAGGGAAAGTTGCTCGGTGATGTTATCCACAATCATCAGTGCATTCTGTTCTGCAAAACGCTTTACCTCAATGGTGAAGGGCTCTTCGGTAATTCTTTGGTTACTAATCAGACTGTCGTTAAGATAGATGGAGGTGGAGTCTCCCACGAAGCCTTTGGTCAAAGTGATGGAGTAGCTCTGTGTGTAGTATCGCTTACCATCCGGTTGCCAGCCCAGGCGCAGGCTTAAGTAAACAAAGATTACTACTACAGAAATGATGGCAAAAGCCAGGATGCCGTTTCCTATCATGAATTGCTTGTTGGTGTTCAGTCGATGTGCCATATGAAAAACATTTTTATAATCTGTAGCAAAGGTAGTTATTTTGCCGGCAGCAAGAAAAAGATAAAGAGAAAATGTGTAAATTGCCCTCAAATTCAGTACCTTTGCACCGTTTTTTGCGGAAAAGAATAGTAACGAGCCGAATAATCAACCCTAAAAGTAAAGATAAAATGAAGAACAATCTCATCTTCTGTCTGCTATTTGTACTGCTTTGCAGCTGTGGCGGACAAAAAAACAATCAACAGAAAGAGGTAACTTGCGACACACTGGCAGTTGTAGAGAAAAGCCCCATGGCACACTTCCTGGACTCTATTGGTTTCCTGGACATTGCTGATGTGGACAGTACCATTGTTATTGATTTGATGTACACTCGCCCCGACAATTTTATGGGTGAGGTGCTTTACAAAGACCTGAACGAGGCTTACCTGCATCCGGAGGCTATGGAGGCACTGCTCAAAGCTAAACAGTTGCTGCAAGAGAAGCACCCCGATTACAACTTCATTATCTATGATGCCACTCGCCCGATGCGTATCCAACAGATGATGTGGGACATGGTGAAGGGCACCGAGAAAGATATCTACATCTCAGACCCGGCCAATGGCGGTGGCTTGCACAACTATGGTTTGGCTGTGGACATCAATATTCTTGATGGCGAAGGCAAGCCGCTCTCCATGGGTACACCCGTAGACCACCTTGGCATTGAGGCACACATCGACAATGAGGCTCAACTGGTGAAAGAGGGCAAAATTACCGAGCAGGATGTGAAGAACCGCGAACTGCTGCGTGAAGTAATGCGAGGAGCAGGCTTCCGTACCATCAAGAGCGAGTGGTGGCACTTCAATCGTGTGAGCCGCGATGAAGCACGTGAGAAGTATCAGGTAGTCAGATGATTCAACTCTCCGAAGACACTCTCCGCTTTATCAGTTGCCACCGCACCGAAGATGTGCGTACGTTGGCGTTGCAGGCCGGTCGATATCCTTTGGTAGACATGCCTGCCGCTCTTACGCAGATTGCAGGTTGGCAGGTAGCACGCGAGAAGGTTCCGACTTGGGCAGAAACGGAGGGCATCTTCTATCCTCGTCACCTCAGCATGGAGCAATGTTCGTCGGAACAGACGGCACGCTATAAAGTCGAGGTGTTGAGGCACTGTTGCGGGGAAAGCGTAGGTATGCGTTTTGTCGATCTCACCGGAGGTTTTGGCATCGACTGCGCTTTCCTCGCAGCTCTTTTTCCGGAGGCAACCTATGTGGAGCGACAAGAGGTGCTTTGCGAGGCTGCCCGTCATAACTTCCCGTTGCTCAATCTTTCCCACATCCGTGTCTGTCAGGCCGATGCCGTGGAGTTTCTGAAAGAGATGCCGCCGGTAGACTGGCTCTTCCTAGATCCTGCACGACGTGATGGACAAGGCGGAAAAACAGTTGCTATTGCCGACTGTGAACCGGATGTGGCTGCATTGGAAGAACTGTTGCTGCAGAAGGCCGGACACGTCTTGTTGAAACTCTCCCCTATGCTGGACCTCACACAGGCGCTTCACACCCTGCACCATGTGCACGAGGTTCACGTTGTGGCAGTGAATAACGAGTGCAAGGAACTGTTGCTGGTACTCTCGCCAAAGACTGCCCCGGCTGTTGCCGACGTACCTGTTCACTGTGTCAACCTTACCTCTCATGCCTCTTCCTCCCTCTGCTTTACCCGTTCACAAGAGCAAGAGACTCAGCCTCTTTATGCTGCTCGTCCGGGTGCTTATCTCTACGAACCCAATGCTGCCATTCTGAAGGCCGGTGCTTTCCGCACCCTTTCTGCCCGATATGAGGTGCAAAAGCTGCATCCAAACAGTCACCTCTACACCTCCGACACACCGGTGGTCAATTTCCCGGGCCGCTCCTTCCGGGTCACTGCCTGCTGTGGCTTGGGCAAGAAAGAGGTAAAACAGTTATTGGGCAATCTTCGTAAAGCCAATCTCACCGTGCGCAACTTTCCGGCAAGTGTAGCTGAATTGCGCAAGCGGCTGAAGCTCCAGGAAGGGGGCGATACCTACCTCTTTGCCACCACTCTCTCCACCGAAGAGAAAGCCCTACTCATCTGCGAACGTCTATAACCACTGCTCCTACCTTCCAACTTTATTCGCTTACGCTCATCAGCTTCGCAGTCCACTTTCCACTTTCCACTTTCCACTTTCATCTTTCATCTTTCAACTTTCCACGCTGCAAAGATAGGGCGTCTGCTTGCAGTGGAAAAATGTTTTTGGCAAAAGCGTTAAACAGATTCCTCCTTCATTCCCCCCGACGGGTTCCGCCGCTCACGGGGGAACCCGTCGGGGAGGGAGGATTCTTTGCTTTGCTTTGCTTTGCTTTGTGTACCAAAGTACGTTTTTCCTGCTTTTATGGGCCTTTAATGTTACATTTATGGCCATTTCTGCCACATTTACCCCATTTTTGCTACATTTTAGGGTGAAACAATCATACTGCTTAGGCAGATGATAACACTCCTTTGCCGGAAGATAAACTGCATCGTGTTGAAATATTGACAAGAATTTCGGTACAAAGAGTGAGAAAAACAGACTCTTACTCCCTACCAGCCCGGCATTTCTTCCACACTTGTACGGCATTTGCTCCACACAAGTGTCCAGCACGCTCCACACAAGTGTCTGATACGCTCCGCACAAGTGTGGAGCAACCCTTGATAATCAGTGCATTATAAGCTATGCTTTTCTCTCTTCTTTTTTTACACTTCTGTCGATTCTTAAAATAAAAAATGGTGTCATCGCCCATCTTCGCAAAATAAATTGTAAACACATTCTTTGTTCTTTTCTGGCTTTATACTTACTTTTGCCGCACTTTCCTGTCGGCCCGAAAGTAGGGGACAGGGAAGAGTATTTTTTATTAGACGTTTACGAACGTAATCTTTCGGATTTAAACTTCGCACCTTTAACTCAGTAGAAAGATAACGCAACGAATCGTCCACTATGTATGTGCTTAATGAACAGATTGTAAGCGCAGCTGTTCTGCATATCCATATGGCGTGGGCCGACGTTGCTTATCTCTACTGAGGGGCAATGCGAAGGCCTAAATCCGGGATAAGCAGATGTAGAACCCACGCTTTCGCGTATTAAGCCTGTACATAGCCATGAAACCAATAGGCATACTTATCAGAGAAGAATTGGAACGACAAGAGCGCTCCGTCACTTGGTTTGCCCGTAAACTCTCCTGCCACCGAACCAATGCCTATGACATCTTTGCGCGTGACAATATAGACCTTACTCTCCTGTTGCGCATCTCCCGAATTCTGCGTCATAACTTTTTGAAAGACCTTTCTGCCGAGTTGGATGATGAATTTTATCCGGACTTGTAGTAAAACTTACTACACCTTTGTCTTGTCTTCCACTACACCCCTTTTAAACAGCGTTTTATTATTCTCTCTACTTTTGCATTGATGAACGGAATGCCCTACTTTCTGAGAATGGGTGCCGCTAGTCAAGGCAATATTTTTTATTATTACTAATATTAAAACGAGAATTGTTATGAAGAAAAATTTCATGATGACAGCAGTGCTCTTGGGTGCATTGACACTGGGCGCTTGCGTAGACGACAATGAATCTGCATCGGTAACAGCTGTGCGCAATGCAAAGGCTGAACAACTGATTGCGTTGGGTGAAGCTGCCAAGGCACAGGCTGAGGCTGCAAAGATTGAGGCTCAGGCTGCTGCCGAACTGGCTGCAGCTCAGGCTGAATACCAGAAGGCTTTGGCTGCTGCAGCACAAGCAGAAGCTGAATATCAGGCAGAACTGACCAGACAAGCACAAGAAAAGTTTGCCATTGAGTTGGAGCAAATCAAGGCTGAGGCAGAAGCTGCCATTGCTGCTGCAAAGTTGGAGCTGGCAGAAAGTGAACAAACATTGCTTGATCAAGCTGATGAAAAACTGCAGGCTCTTTACTGGGAATATGCTGAAGCTCTGGGTGCCAGCGTTGATTATCAAGATCGTAAAATTGAGTTGAGTAACCTGATTGCTCAGGCTCAGGCTGGTCTGACATCAGTTGAAGAGCAGACTGAAATTGCAGTTGCTTACTGGCAACGTGAGATTGATATCCTGGAAGCAGAACTTGCTCTTTATGAAGAGTATGAAGGTGCTGATGTTGCAGAGCTGAAGAAGATTCGTAATGAAGCATACTTTGAATGGCAAAAGGCGCAAGATGTAAAAGCTCAGAAATACCAAGCACGAACAGAAGCACAAACTGCTCTTAGCACTGCTCGTAGCAATTTCTACTATTACAACGAGTCAGATATCAAGACTGTACAAGCAACTGCAGCTTTGCGTGGCGAAAATGAATACAACATATCTTGGTATCGCGTTTTGGCAACAGAGTTTAAAACTCTGGTAGAGAATGACTACACATCAGTATCTGCTCCTTATTATACATTGAAAGCTTCAGAAGTGGAAATCGCTAAGCAAGAATTGGAAGCGAATGTAACATGGCGCAAAGAAACACTGGGTACAGAGTCAGATGATGAAACAAAATCTTCACTGTACGGTCAGCTGGCAAGCCAGGAAAAGCAAAAAGCTGCTGCTTTGGAGGCTGACGAAAATGCAGACGTAACTAGCTTTGACAATCAAATCGCTGTGTTGAAACTTCAAATTGAAGAGTGGAAACAATACTTGGCAGACGAAGAAGGTAAGTTGGCTGTATTTACTACCGCAATCGCTTCTTTCGAGGGTGAAGACCTGAAGGCTTACGATGCTGCTATTGCAGAACTGACAAAAGTAGCAGAAGCATATGCTACCGCTTATGAAGAATATATGGTTGCAAGTGAAGCAGTAAATACCGCATATACTAAATATGAGGTTGCATACAATTTGGCAGACCAAGCTGATGTGCAAGGAATTATTGACAATCTGGAAGTAGAAATTCTTCAAGCAAAAGCTCAGCAAGGGGCTTGGAAGAATAAGGTAATCAACCAAGAAACAGCCATTGCCCAATATCAGGCAGAATTGGCTACTGTAGAGGCTCAATTAGCAGCTATTCAAGCTATCATCGACAACTTGAAGGCTCAGATTGATGCTGCTCTGGCAGAATAAATTTTACTATTAACGGCATTCAACTAAAAGTAATAATATGAAGATAAGAAGACTTTTACTATTAGCCGTTATGCCCATGATGTGTCTTACTGCAGGTGCACAGGCTAAGTCCGGCAAGGATTTTGCACCCAAGAAAGGTGACTTCACTGTTGCGCTCACACTAGGATACAATAGCTACGCAAGCGTCTCGGCTCTGCCAACTTATCAGACCGATTATGAGGCCGCTGCACTCTCTACCAACTGGACAGACAAGAAACTGATGGTAGGATTTGAGGCAGGATGGTTCTTTAACGACTTGTGGAAACTTAATTTGGGTGGCGGTTTGAACTTCACGAATAATCCCGGTTATTCGGCAGTTCCCGGCACGATTGACTCCAATACCGACTACTCGGCAGAAGACTTGATGGGGGAAATCCCCAACTATCGCGCGGTAGCCGATGCCTACACGTTCTCATACAATGTGTTTGTAGGTGTCGATCGTTACTTCAAGGTGAAACAAATCCCTAACCTGATGTGGTACACGGGCATCCGTGTAGGTGCAGCTTATGGTTTGAATGAGGTAAAATATGACGAGCCTGAGGCCATGGGCAAGTCAGTAGGCGAAACTTGGAATCTGCGCGCATCCCTGGCGATGGGCATCGATTACTACGTATTGCCGGCCCTCTACGTAGGCGCACAAATAGACCCCTTCTCTTATACGTACAACATGACCTCGTATAAGCCCCAGGAAGGTCTGAGCAACTTAGATGCCGATAGTCACAACTTCAACCTCTTGGCAGCCCCAACGTTGAAGGTAGGCTTCAAATTCTAAGCACATCCCCCTTGTTTTAAAGAAGGAAGGGCATGTCTTCTCAGTAAGGCATGCCCTTTCCCATTTTCTTTTTCACCCTTCTCTTTTCACTTATTACCCTTCTCTCTTTTCTCTTCTCCCATTTCCCATTTCTCTTCTTTTCCCAAATCCCCAAATCCCCAATATTGCCACTTTTTTTCAACTTCCTGATGTTATCTCCTTTTCATTTCTTATCTTTGCTCTCGCTAGGATAAGAAAGCAATACACTAAAACAAAAACATTATGAAGACAAACTTAGAATTACCCCCAAGAGATACCAACTCCGTATCAATGCCGTACCAACTCCGTATCAAGTCCGTTCCTAAGGATCGAACAAAACACAAGGCTGACATTCCGCAGACAGGCTGCGAATTTAGGGCTGTCTGTAAGCACCTCAACAGTTTCTTTCTATCCCTCCCAAGATTCCGACAAGAGTGGAGGCTGTTGGTTCTAATACATACGTCAGTTCGGTAGATGGTCTGAAAGACCGGGTGGCGAGGCCACTTTCAATAACCGCGGACTTTCAAGTCCGTGGATAGCCTACTCGATTTCTATCCATCCGTCTGGAAGACGGGGCCGGAGGCTATAGCAGTGTTATTAGAGTTGACAAGTTAACGAGTTGACAAGACACGAGGGCTTCGTCAATTTGTTCCTAGTCAACTTTGTTTTGAGTCAGGCATTTCTTATTCTGTGAACCCGAAATAAAATTTGCCCCAACGGTTGGTTTGCACTATCTTTGCCAACAGTATGCTGAAGTTTGTAGATGTCATATTGCCTTTGCCACTGTACGCGGCTTTCACTTACTCGCTCACGCCGGAGCAGGCGATGGAGGTGCAGGTGGGGTGTCGTGTGGTGGTGCCTTTCGGGAAGAAGAAGCAGTACACGGCATTGGTGAAGCGTGTGCACGATCAGCCTCCCGAGGGGTATGAGGTGAAGGAGGTGTTGATGGTACTGGATGCCCGTCCGTTGCTGTTGCCGGCACAGTTTCGCTTGTGGGAGTGGTTGGCCGACTACTACCTCTGCACACCGGGTGATGTGTTTAAGGCCGCGTTGCCTTCGGGACTGAAACTGGAGAGTGAAACAGTAGTGGAACTGAATCCGGACTTTGAAGCCAAGGAGCAACTCTCATCACGCGAGGCAGCTGTGTTTGCTGCACTGGAACGGCAGTCGGAACAGAGTGTCACAGCTTTGGAGAAGGAGACGGGACTGAAGAATCTGCTGGCTGTAGTGAAACAGTTGCTGGACAAGGATGCCATTTTTGTGAAGGAAGAGTTGCGGCGAACCTATAAGCCTAAGACGGAAACTCGTGTTAGGCTGACACCAGATGCTTCTAATGAGCATCGCTTGCACATCTTCTTTGATGAGTTGCAACGGCGTGCTCCCAAGCAGTTGGATTTGCTTATGCACTACCTGCAACTTTCCGGTTGCTTGAATGGAACAGCCAGGGAGGTGACTAAGTCTGAGTTGTTGCAACGCTCGGGAGCCTCGGCAGCCGTCTTCAATGGACTTGTGGAACGTGGCGTGTTCTGTGTCTACCAGCAAGAGGTGGGACGCTTGCAGAAGGTCAGTCGCACATTGCAACCGCTCAATCCGCTGAATGAACATCAACAGCGTGCTTACGATGAGATTTTCGCCAGCTTTCAGAACAAGCAAGTCTGTCTATTACAAGGCGTAACGGCCAGTGGTAAGACGGAGATTTATATACACCTTATCCAGCAGGCCATTGACTCGGGTAAGCAAGTGCTTTACCTCTTGCCTGAAATTGCACTGACTACGCAGATAACCGAGAGATTGCAACGGGTGTTTGGCTCACGCCTGGGCATCTATCATTCCAAATTTCCGGATGCCGAGCGGGTGGAAATTTGGCAGAAGCAACTGTCGGACAACGACTATGACATCATACTGGGTGTGCGTTCCTCAGTCTTTCTGCCTTTCCAACGATTGGGGCTGGTGATTGTTGATGAAGAGCATGAGAACACTTACAAGCAACAAGACCCTGCCCCTCGGTATCATGCCCGCAATGCTGCTATTGTCTTGGCCTCTATGTATGGTGCTAAAACATTGCTGGGCACAGCCACTCCTTCGGTGGAGAGCTACTTTAATGCGACCACCGGCAAGTATGGATTGGTGGAGCTAAAGGAACGTTATAAAGAGATACGGTTGCCGGAAATCATTCCGGTGGACATCAAGGAGTTACAGCGCACCAAACGTATGAATGGCCCCTTCTCTCCACTTCTGTTGCAATATGTGCGTGAGGCGTTGGAGCAGAAAGAGCAGGTGATACTCTTTCAGAACAGACGAGGCTTTGCCCCCATGCTGGAGTGTCACACATGCGGATGGGTACCCAAGTGTGTGAATTGTGATGTCAGTCTTACCTATCACAAGGGACTAGGACAGCTAACCTGTCACTACTGTGGCTACACCACCTCTCTGCCCCGTACCTGTCCTGCCTGCGAGGGCAGCGACTTACGTCACCAAGGGTTTGGAACAGAACGTATTGAGGACGACATCAAGCAGCTGTTTCCTGAGGCAAGAGTGGCACGTATGGATCTGGACACTACCCGTACCCGGGCAGCTTACGAACGCATCATCTCAGACTTTGAGCAGGCAAAAACCGACATCCTTATTGGTACTCAGATGGTTTCCAAAGGTTTGGACTTCGACCATGTAAGTGTGGTGGGCATCTTGAATGCCGACACCATGCTTAACTTCCCTGACTTCCGTGCTTACGAGCGAGCCTTCCAGCTGATGGCACAAGTGGCAGGAAGGGCAGGTAGAAAACAGAAACAGGGACGGGTGGTGCTGCAGACGAAGAGCATCGGGCACCCCATCATCAAACAGGTCATTGCTAACAACTTTGAAGAGATGGTCAACTCACAACTGGCTGAACGTCAACTCTTCCGCTATCCGCCCTACTATCGACTGGTCTATGTCTACCTGAAGCATCGCAACGAGACACTTCTTGAACTGATGGCACAGACGATGGCTGCCAAGTTGCATGCCGTCTTTGGAAACCGAGTACTGGGATCTGACAAACCTTCAGTAGCCAGGATACAGACGCTGTTTATCAGGAAATTGATTGTGAAGATTGAGAGCAACGCCTCTTTCTCCCAAGCTAGGGCTTTGTTGCAGCAGGTGCAGAAGGAGATGGTGGCAGATGATCGTTTCAAGTCGCTGCTTGTTTATTATGATGTTGACCCCCTATAAATAGTAACTATACAAGAAATGAAGATAGAATTAGATGTTCATACTCACACTACGGCCAGCGGTCACGCTTTCAGCTCTCTGCAGGAGATGGCTCAGGCTGCCGCATCCAAAGGCTTGAAAGTGTTAGGAATAACCGAGCATGCTCCCGGTATCCCGAGTACGTGCAACCCCATTTACTTTCGCAACTTGCATGTTGTACCGAGACAGATGTATGGTATTGAGCTACTGTTGGGCGCAGAATTGAATATTTTGGACACCTTCGGCACGTTGGATTTGGATGAGAACTACTATCGCATACTTGATTTGCGCATTGCCGGCATCCACTCCCTCTGCTACAAGCCCGGCACGAAGGAGGAGAATACACGCGGTATGATTGCCGCCATCAGCAATCCCTGGACACACATTATTAGTCACCCGGGTGACGGGACTGCAAATCTGGAGTTTCTTCCTATTGTATTGGCTGCCAAAGAGCACCACACCTTGCTGGAGATAAACAACAGCTCGCTGAAACCTTGCCGAGGTAAGCAGGAGGCTTATGCCAACAATCGGGAGATTCTGCGCTTGTGTAAACAGTATGAGGTACCTGTTATTCTTGGCAGTGATGCACACATCTCTTTCGACATTGCCAACTATGAGTTCCTCCCTCCTTTGCTTCAGGAAACCGACTTCCCTGAGCAGCTGATTATGAACAGCAGCGTGGAGGCTTTCAGAAACTACTTACAACTGAATGTAACTCTTTAATCCATAAGCCGTATGAATATAGATGTAATCAATAGTCTGAAGGGAAAAATTATCCATTTTTCAAGAAGATGGCAGCAAGAATCCGTTTCTAAATATCTTTATTTCTGTGCTTGGAACATGCGCAGAAATAGAGAATATTAAATTCCGTTTGGATTCGGGGCGTGCTAAGTTTATTGCAGATGGTGGCAAGTTAGGTCGTAAAGTTGGCTATCGCAAGTCTAAAGAGAAAAAACAAGAAGAATACAAAGAGGTTATCAAAGAATTGAAACGTGCCACCAGCATCAGAAGAACTGTAAATTATGCGATGTCTCTATCTCTACAGTTCAAAGAATAAAAGCTGAATTTAAGTTATAAAGAAATGGAGTTGTTGGCCGGAGCCAACAACTCTACTTCCCATAGGTTTAATTTTCTTCATAATTAAAGGTTATATCTCCATTTACTATTAAATCTTGATAGGAGCTATTACCAACACTGAACGAAATAATTCTGTCAAACTTAAAATCCTTGAATTGAAGGGTCACTTGATTGTTTTTTACTGATTTTACTATTACTGTTCCACTACAGTCATGGCAAAAATAACCCGAATTGTCGAAACTACCATCGTTCCAATGGCTACTATCAATGTCAATTTCTGCACCTTCTTTAACTTCATCAGATGTCGCAAATTGCCATGTAGCAGTTATCTCGTAAAAATAATCATCAAACACCTTTTCTACTTCAGAAGGAGAGTTTTCACTCAAATCAACGATGAATGTTGCTCCACTCTTTAAGTAATCAAGTACAGTTCCGTTTACCTCTTGATGTCCAGCATTCCAATGAGCATCATAGGCATAAAGGGAATAGGTGGACGCACCAGTATATTCAACCTTTACAAAACCATTTGAAATGTCTGAATTGGAATTTGGCTCGTCTCCTTCATCATCACTGCAAGCAGCAAATAATAAAGCAAACATAGCCATCAATATAACTTTAGGTGTCTTCATTTCTTTAGAATTTATAAGCAACTCCAACACCAAATACAGCTTGATTTAAATCACTAATAAGCTGATATTTGGCTTCAAAGTTTACAGCCCATTTTTCATTGATGTCATAAGAAATACCAGCACCAAGATTTACACCAAATTTACCTTCGCTACCAGAACCTTCAGCACTTCCTTCTGTTTCATATCCCATATCTTCCATGTCTTCCATAATATCGGGGTCATCATAATACCAACCCGAATTACCGTTACCACTCCAATTAGTATAAGTTAAACCAACAAGAGGATAAACCTTAATCTTTTCTGCAATGGGAAAAAGATAATGGGCATTCACATTGATATCCCACATTTTCAAACCGTCCTTTTCCAAAAAGTAGTCGAAAGAGGCTTCAGCACGAATAACATCAGTAAAATTATACTGACCTTTTACGCCAATACCAAGATTACTAATTTCAGTGCCATAAGACAGGTTTATACCTACTGCCTTATCTCCTTTTACTTGTGCGAATGCACCAACGCCTACCAGCGCAATGACTAATGTCAAAAATAACTTTTTCATTGTAATTTCTTTTATTTAATTTACTTGTATATGTTCTTATCGCAGTCCAAAAGCCGAGGGTATAGACAATAAAAAAACGTGGACTAATAACTTCGTCTACGTTTCGGAGGTATCGCCAAACACCATTGCACCATATACGAGTAAAAGCCCACGCCATAGGGCGTGAGCATCGGCTGTTTACTCTTAGTGCTTCTTCTAATTGGCGATTTTCCGAAACAAGAATAAAAGCTAACGCTTCTTTATCTTTATGTCTTTAAAAGGTTATGCTACATAGGCGAATGAATTTATATTTGAGTGCAAAGATACTAAGAATAAACCATATATGGGACATCTTTCCAATTAAAAGCAGGATAATGAATTAAAATCACTAATTTTGCATTCTATTATAATGTAAATGTATGAAATGAATAATGTAAACTGAAACGTAAACCGATATAATTCATATATGATTAACTCATTGAATGATAATAATAAAATTAAGATACTCTTTGTCTGTCTCGGAAATATCTGTCGCTCCTCGGCTGCTGAGGGTGTGATGCTTCACTTGTTACATGAGGCCGGTCGTGAGTCTGAGTTTGAGATTGACTCTGCCGGTATTCTCAGTTACCATCGGGGGGAACTTCCTGACCCTCGAATGCGTGCCCATGCAGCCCGTCGCGGTTATCAGTTGGTGCATCGTTCCCGTCCTGTAACGACAGAAGATTTCTATCACTTTGACCTCATCATCGGTATGGATGACCGCAATCTTGATGACCTGAAGGAGCGTGCCCCTTCTCCTGAGGAATGGAAGAAGATAGGACGCATGACAGACTTCTGCACCCTCTTTACGCATGCCGACCATGTTCCGGATCCTTATTACGGTGGTGCAGAGGGCTTTGAGTATGTGCTGGACTTATTGGAAGATGCTTGCGCGGGTCTGCTTGCTACGTTGTCGGCAAAAGGTTGATGTTCAATTCTTTCTATATCTTCTCTTCTCGCCAGTATGAACTAGAACATCGCCACATGCTGCATACACGTGTGTGCAGTAGGGCGATGCTTCCCGAATTATTGTTCACTTATTGTACGGGTATTTTCTCTATTTCCACCAGTTCTTGATGCGTTCACGGATGGCATTCGACTCGCTTAGCATGCGGATGAATTCTTGCGCAGAGTGTTTCCGGTAGGCATTCTTCAGCCGATGAACACAGCCCTCCATTTCGTTGCCGGGTATGTCTAGTGGGATGGCCTTCACGCCCGGTTCGTTGTAGGTGGTGGCTTCACTCAGGATGGTCACCAGTTCGCTCTGCTTGATGAGCTTCAGCAAGATGTTCACTTCGTTCAGCTCGATGCGCACATTCAGGTGGGTAAGGAACTGTTGGAGAGCATCGTCAAACGCATAGCGTGCCTGTAATCCCTGTGCCGGCAGGGCAATGTCGTAGCGCTCCAGGTCGGTCAGGCTGATGCGCTCTTTCTTGGCCAGCGGATGGTGCTCGTGTACAATGGCAGCCAGGTGGTTGTCGAAGAGTACGTGCGACTCAATCTCTTCGTATCGTTTGCTGGGTTTGAAGGCCAGCACAAAGTCCACCTCTCGCTGTTGTAGCATCTCCATCAGCTCGGCCATCGGTTTATAGTAGATGTTTAGTTTTACGTGTGGGTATTGTTTCATGAATGAGAGTAAGGTCTCGGTCAGAATAGGACTGAAGGTAAAGGTGACGCCGATATTCAGGCTTCCCGTCAGCAGGTGTTGCAAGTCGCGTATCCGTTCAAAGCAGGTGTCGGCAGCATGCAGGGTGTGTAGCGCATGCGGAAGCAGTTCTTCTCCCGCTTCTGTCAGTGCCACGCTGTGACTGTTGCGTTGGAACAGTTGCACGTTGAGTTCTTGCTCCAGTTGTCGGATCTGTTGCGACAGGGTGCTTTGTGTGATGCAGAGGGCTTTGGCTGCTTCTGAGAAGTTGAGTGTTTCAGCCGTTTTGGCGAAGTATTTGAGTTGTCTGAGTTCCATGTTTCTGTCTTTCTTTGTTTATGATTTGCCTTGCGGAAGTCCGGGTTTGGTGGACTTCCGAGACAAAGGTACGACAAAAATTAGACTTTTGCTGTAGCTTCTTACATCAAGGCCAACAGAACTAGCTGACCGCTTACGATGCGCAGAAACATGGTGAGTGGATAGACGGTGGAGTAGCCTACAGCCGGAGCATCATTTCCTGCCGTCTGGTTGGAGTAGGCCAATGCGGGCGGGTCTGTGTTACTGCCGGCAATCAGTCCCATCAGGGTGAAGTAGTTCACCTTGCAGTAGAGGCGGGCAATCAGTCCCACAATCAGTAGCGGCACTACGGTTATCAGGAAACCGTAACCCACATAAAGCAGGCCGTTTCCTTCCACTACAGTCTGAACGAAGTGTTCTCCTGCCTCTATTCCGACGCTGGCAAGGAAGAGAACGATACCCATCTCACGCAGCATCAGGTTAGCACTCATGGTGGTGTAAGTAACCAGGTGCATCTTGTGACCGAAGCGCCCGATGAGGATAGCAACCACCAGTGGACCACCTGCCAGTCCCAGCTTGACCGGAGTGGGCATGCCCGGAAAGGCTATAGGGAGACTGCCCAGCAGAATGCCGAGGAAGATGCCTACAAAAATAGTCACGATGTTAGGTGTGTCTAGTCGCTTCAACTCATTACCCAAGGCATGCGCTACACGTTCTACGGCATCTTGTTGTCCTACTACCATCACGCGGTCGCCCACTTGCAGCACCAGATTCGGGTTGGCAAAGAGGTCCATGCCCGAGCGATTGACGCGTGTCACGTTCACCCCATACATGCTGCGGAAGTGCATGTCGCCCAGCTTCTTTCCGTTGACTTCTGACTTGGTGACCAGTATGCGTCGGGACACCATAGGCATGTCCTGCTTCTCCCAGTCCACCTGAATCTCACGTCCGATGAAGGCGGCAATGGCTTGTGCATCATCTTCTGAGCAGACGATGAAGAGCTGGTCACCGATGTGGAATACTGTTTCGTGATTGGGAATGCTGACGTGCCCCTCGTGGCGAATGCGTGAACAGACAAATGGGCGGCCGAGGAATTTCTTTACCTCTACCAGTGTCTTCCCGGCAATGGCTTCGTTACGCATTTCCAGGTGCATCATGTGGGGTTTCAGTTTATTGTGAGCTTCGTGCGTGTTCAACTCCTGCTCTTCTTTCTTGAAGTTGACGCGGCAGAGGTATCTGATTAAAATGATGGAGCCAATGATGCCCACTACTCCTAGCGGATAGGCGCAGGCATATCCCAGAGCAATTGGTTCGCCGCTGTAGTGCAGCTGGTTCAGTGCCTCGTTGGCGGCACCCAGTCCGGGCGTATTGGTTACGGCACCATACAAGATGCCTACCATCATCGGTAACTCAATGTTACCATCCAAATAATAAATAGCAAACATAACAGCCAGGTTCAGCAACACGATGCCGGTTGCCAGCAGATTCAGTTGCATGCCTCCTTTCTTGAAAGAGGAGAAGAACGAGGGACCCACCTGCAAGCCGATGCAGAAGACGAAGAGTATCAGTCCGAACTCGCGGATGAAGTGAAGTATGTGCACATCGCCCGTAAAGCCAAAGTGACCCATGACGATGCCTGTGAAGAGCACAAACGTTACACCCAGCGACACGCCGAACAGCTTAATCTTCCCTAGTACCACTCCCACGGAGATGACAAAGGCATAGAGGCAGACAATGTGCGCCACGGAGGAGGGATTCCATAATAGTGTTTCTAACCATTCCATACTACTTGATTTCTTCTCTTTTGAAAAACGCTGCAAAAGTAGAGGGCTGGTGGCACTCCGGAAAGCAATGGCCTGTGTTTGTTTCGATAGCGGCTATCGTTTTTCCCGATAGCAAAGGCGCGGCTATGGTTTCTTTTTCAGCAGGAACTCGTCGATGGCGCGCTTGTAGGTAGCCTTGTCGGCTGCTCCACGGAAGAGTTGTGGCATCTCGCCCAGCGGGATGAAGACGAATAGCGGGATACTGCTGGCATTGAACAGTGCAGCCAGTTCCTGCTCTTTGTCAACGTTTACTTTGTAGATGACGATTTCGCCGGCATACTCTTTGGCTAGCTCCTTCATGATGGGAGCCACCATGCGACACGGGCCACACCAGTCGGCATAGAGGTCGATGATGGCCGGCTTCGTGCCCAAGTACTTCCATTCCGGCGAATGCTCATAGTCACAAATCTGTTTCAAGAACATGGCCTTGTCCATCACAATCACCTCGCCTGTGGTTGTGCTGTCTGTCTCAGCAACCGGCATTTCTTGTCGGCGCTGCTCTGCCTTGCCGGTACAAGCGTAGGTGGCCAAGCCTACCCAGGCAAGGAGCAGCAGCAAAACTCTTTTCTTACAGTTCATTCTGTCTTTTATTTTAATTGGAGTAGTTAACTACTTGACTACTTTGACTACTCTAAGAAATATACCTTTCCAATGCAGCCTTCAGTTCCTTCCCGCTGATGACACCGGAGTGTCTCCAGAGCACCTCGCCTCGCTTGAAGATGATGAAGGTGGGCACCATCTGGATGCGGTAGAAAAGTGCCGTGCCGTCATACTTATCCACATCCATCTCCACCACTCGGGCGCGGTCGCCCATCTCTTCACGTACTTTTTCTACTACGGGGCGCATGGCCTTGCACGGCCCACACCAGGTTGCGAAGAAGTCCACCAGCACCGGCTTCTCAGACTGAATCAGTTCTTTAAATTTCTCCATATCATCAAGTTTAAGTTTTCATTCAGAGTCCTTCCATCTAAACTCCTGCAAAGATAACACTCTCGGCCGAAGAATGGTTCATAAGGGTGGGAAAAAGAGAGGGGGCAACCCGACCACACCCTATAGGGAGGGTTCGGGGGTGGGCTTTCTTATCCTATCCTCAAACGCGGAGAGTGCAGCCTTGGCCCCTTCGCCCATGGCGATGATGATTTGTTTGTAGGGCACGGAGGAGACGTCGCCGGCGGCATAGACACCGGGCAGGTTGGTGCGGCAGTGGGCGTCGATGAGGATTTCGCCGATGCGACTGGTCTCCAGCTGCTCGCGGAAGGGCTGGCTGTTGGCGGCGAGGCCGATTTGCACGAAGATGCCGTCCAGCGGAAACTCGCGCTCCTCGCCCGTGTCGCGATGGCGGGCACGCAGGGCGGTGACTTTCTCGCCGTTGCCCACCACTTCGGTGGTCTGCATGGAGGTCAGAATGTCCACGTTGGGCAGGCTGCGGACTTTCTCCTGCAGCACCTGGTCGGCCTTGAGCGAGTCGAGGAACTCGAAGACGGTGACGCGCGAGCAGATGCCGGCCAGGTCGATGGCTGCCTCGATGCCTGAGTTGCCTCCGCCGATGACGGCGACGTGCTTGCCCCGGTAGAACGGCCCGTCGCAGTGGGGACAGAAGGCCACGCCACGACCGATGTATTCCGCCTCGCCGGGCACGCCGAGCCTGCGCCAGCCCGCTCCCGTGGCAATGATGACGGCCGGAGCCGAGAAGGTTTCGCCGCCTTTGGTGTGGATGGTCTTCTGCTTCTCCTGCAGCTCGGCCTGCTCGATGGTGCGCTGCTCGAACAGCTCGATGGGATACTCCGTGAGGTGTGTGCGCAGGTCGTCGGCCAGCTGTGCGCCGGTGGTGCGGGGCACGGAGATGAGGTTTTCGATGCCCACCGTCTCCTTCACCTGTCCGCCGATGCGTCCGGCCACCACGCCCACCTTCAGACCTTTGCGAGCCGAGTAGATGGCGGCCGATGCTCCGGCCGGACCGCCGCCCAGCACCAGCACGTCGAAGTCGCGGTGGATGGGCGCAGGGTCGGTTGCGGGAGTGCTTTCAAACTCCGCCTCCAGCTTCTCCAACAACTCTCCCAGGGAGCCGCGACCTACATGGAGCAGCTTCTCTCCGGCATAGACCGAGGGGACGGCCTGCACCTTGGCGGCTTCGGACTGGAACAGGGCACCGTCTACCATCTCGTGGCGGATGGAGGGGTTGAGCAGCGCCATGATGTTGAGGGCCTGCACCACGTCGGGACAGTTGGTACAGGTGAGCGACACATAGGTGGTCAGGCAGATGTCGCCCCGGAGGGCTTGGATGCGGCGGGTCAGTGCCTCGTCGGGCAGATTCTTGCCCTTGCCGTCGGCGTTGAGCACGGCCAGCAGCAGCGAGGTGAACTCGTGCCCGTTGGGGATGCCTCGGAAGGTGACGCCCGTCTCCACCCCCTCCTTCAGCAGGGAGAATTCGAGGCTGTTATCTTGGAAAGTCTGGTTTAGTTCGCACGCCAGGCGGTCGCTGGTGGAGGCCACGTCGGCCAGGAAGGCACGCATCTCTTCGGCCTCGGGGCGACTGCTGTCGGCAATCAGTCGGAATGTGTAGTGCGCGTCGAGGTTCCGGAATATCTCGCGCAGCTGTTGGAGGATGGCGGAATCTAACATAGAGAGACAGTTGATAGTTGATGGTTGATAGTTGATGGTTGATAGGTAATGGTTGATGGGGGCTGATAGTTGGTAGTTGCTGTCCGAATGGATAATTATCAACTATCAGCTATCAACTATCAACTATTTAAATCTTCCCCACGAGGTCGATGCTCGGCTTCAGCGTCTCTGCGCCTTGCTTCCACTTGGCGGGGCATACTTCGCCCGGATGGCTGGCCACGAACAGGGCGGCTTCCACCTTGCGGAGCAGCTCGTCGGCATTGCGGCCGATGTTGTTGTCGTGGATTTCGGCCACCTTAATCTTGCCTTCGGGGTTCACGAGGAAGGTGCCGCGATAGGCCATGCCGTCTTCCTCAATCATCACGCCGAAGCCACGGCTGAGGACGCCGGTCGGGTCGGCCAACATGGGGTACTGAATCTTGCGGATGCTCTCCGATGCGTCGTGCCATGCCTTGTGGACGAAGTGGGAGTCGGTGCTGACGGAGTAGACCTCCACGCCCAGGCTCTGCAGCTTCTCGTACTTCTCGGCCAGGTCCACCAGCTCGGTGGGGCAGACGAAGGTGAAGTCGGCGGGATAGAAGAAGAAGATGGCCCACTTGCCTTTTACGTCGTCGCTGCTGACGGTTTTGAACGCGCCGTTGTGATACGCCTGAACTTTGAACTCGGGGAACTGTGCATTGATAATCGGTGTCATAATCTTTAAATGTTTTAACGGGGTTAATACTATTTGTTGTTTCACTTAATTCTTGCTTTGCCTCGGCGGGGTTTCCCCTGCCTTGACGCTGCAAAAATATGGCATAAATCCCGACTAAAACAATTTTTCCGATTGAAAGGTTTTATGGGCAGATAGAGGATTTCTATCGGGTTCTGCTTATTGCCTGAAAAAATCCCCTTACTTTTGTAAGTTCTTGCTCCTCGATTTCGTCTAATGAGGAAAAGATTAAGCAAAATGAACCAACAAGCATTGGAGAAACAATTCATCTCGCTGATTACGGAATGCCAGCAGATTATCTATAAGGTGTGCTACGTCTACACCTCGGATGAATATACGCTGGAGGAACTGTATCAGGAGACCGTCATCAACCTCTGGAAGGGCTTTCCCGGCTTCCGAGCCGAGAGTAAGGCATCGACTTGGGTGTATCGCATCGCTATGAACACCTGCATCTCGTACTTCCGGCAGTCATCGTCACGCCCCCAAACGGTACCCATACCGTTCAGCTTGGAGGCGAGCCTTACGGACGATGACCCACAGAATTACTATTTGCAGCAGCTTCATCGACTGATAAACCGACTGGGAAAGCTGGAACGCGCGCTTATCCTGCTTTGGCTCGACGAGAGGAGTTACGACGAGATTGCCGAGATTCTGGGTATCTCCAAAAGCAATGTGGGTACACGGCTTAATCGTGTGAAAGACAAACTGAAGAAAATGTCGAACCTCTAAAAACAAGAACAACGTATGAACTTAGAAGAAATGAAACAAGGCTGGAATGTACTGAACAATCGCCTTGCCCAAAACGAAATCGTGAACCAACGAATAATAAAGGAGATGATAATGCGCAAAACGGAATCGGCTCATGACATCCTCTACCGACAAAACCTGCGCGGAGTAATAATCACCTTCCTTATCGGAGCTTTTGTTCTCCCTTTTGGTAAGCTACAAGGGATGCCAATAACACGCGAAGCTTTCCTCGTCTTGGAAACCTATATCTTCCTTGGACTGCTCTACCAAGGCTATATGTTCTACCTACTTTCCCGCTTCAACCTACAGACGATGAATCCAGACACTATTTTGCGCAACATCCTGAAGTATAAGAAACTTTCCCTCGACGACCGCCGATACGGTATTCCCTCTATGCTGCTCATTGTAGTCATCTGCTTCTTGCTGCAACAGGCATTCAATGTCTATGCCATCATTGCCACCGTCGTTTGTCTGCTCCTCGGCATATCCCTCATCTATATGCAGAACAAGCGACAAGACCGCAAACTGAAGGAGATTGAAGAGGGGCTGAAGGAATTGAGCGCAGAAAGTTCTGCTTGTGATGAAGAGGCTGCACAATGACGGCACGAAGTGTGTATATCATTCTCTCAACATACTTTTCCGAATCACGGCATTTGCAGATGTCGTGATTTTTCTCTTTGCTGGTTAAAAAGCATTCTCCGAATCGTACTTCATTTCAATATTCTTTTTATATTTGCAGACCAATAACAATTATAGAGTGCAATTATGACAGAAGAACAAAAGAATTCCATCATCGAGAGCGGAAAACAGTACTTCCGTGAGATAATTATTCCCAAGCATCTGAAGAATCTCCAAGCACTGAAATTGAAAGACTTCAAAATTAATCCATTCCTTGTCAACTATTTGGCTGCATTTCTTTGTGGCAACACAAAACCGGAATCATTAGCCAAGGCGTTACTCTATCCGCGCATTCTTGGCACGAGCATCAATACCAGTTTCGGGCAGAATATCCAAATATTCATCTCCAGTCTCGCACAAGTGGCAGGAAACGCATCAAGCATTGATGGCATTGACATAGAATTTGTGGACGCCATTGACGGGCGTAAAAAATATTGCCAATGCAAGGCTGGACCACAAACCATTAACAAGGATGACATCACTACTATCCTGGGACATTTCAAACACTTGCACAACAAAGCTCGTTTGGATAGGCTGAGTGTTCAGATTGATGACATGATTGTTGGTGTACTCTACGGTGAAGAGGATGAACTGTCCGGGCACTACAAAATTATCAATTCCCACTATCCCGTTTATTGCGGCGCCGATTTTTGGGAGCATCTGACAGGCGATTCACATTTCTATCATCGCCTGGCTAAAGCTTTTGGAGAAGTAGTAGAAGAAGACAATATTGACGGCAGCCAGCTGATTCAAGAGAAGATTCAAGAAATTGCCAAAGAAATAGAGGACAAGGGAGGTATTTAAATGATGAATACATTCTTATCTGTAAATAATTTGGCAGACCTGACGGGAACATCGCTGGCCACGGTACAGAAGTGGGGCAAGAGTGGCGTGTATCCCTGTCATACCGATGAGCAAGGAAAAGAAGGCTTCTATATGGAGGAGCTTGTCGGAATAGACCCCGTAAAGATGATGCTTGAAAGCCGTTGGAATGAAGAACTTCATGTGTCCCCTTCCCGAGACTATACTTCCGCCGAATTGTTTGCCGGAGCCGGAGGACTGGCACTTGGCATGCATATGGCAGGCTTTCGTCATGTATTGCTGAACGAGATGGACGCAATGGCGTGCCAAACACTGCGCCGCAATCACCCGGAATGGAATGTATTGGAGGGAGATATACACAAGGTGGATTTCACGCCTTTGCAAGGAAGGGTGGATTTTCTGTCGGGTGGATTTCCATGCCAGGCATTTTCGTATGCAGGGAAAAAGGGCGGACTAAACGACACACGCGGCACATTATTTTTTGAACTCGCCAGAGCCGTCAGCGAAATCCAACCCAAAGTATTTATGGGGGAAAATGTAAAAGGCTTGCTTTCGCACGACAGCGGAAAGACACTGGAAATCATCCGAAATTCCATTGCCGAACTGGGCTATACACTTGTCGAGCCGCGAGTATTGAAAGCCATTATGTATCAAGTGCCACAGAAACGCGAACGGCTGATATTCATAGCCATCCGAAACGACATCGCCCGGCGTGTACAGTTCCGATGGCCTGACCCCTACTATCGCGTGATGACCTTACGCGATGCTTTCCTCAAGGGTGAGTTATACCCTGAAGACGTTCCCGCCTCAGAAGGACAGCTTTATCCCCCCAAGAAAGCCCGGGTAATGGCTATGGTTCCCGAAGGAGGCGACTGGCGCGACCTTCCGGTAGAAGAACAGAAAGCGTATATGGGAGGCAGTTTTTATCTTGGAGGCGGAAAGACTGGAATGGCGAGGCGGTTGTCTATGGACGAGCCGAGCCTGACATTGACTTGTGCCCCGGCGCAAAAGCAGACAGAGCGATGCCATCCCACAGAAACACGTCCGCTGACTGTTCGCGAGTATGCCCGTATACAGACTTTCCCCGATTCTTGGCAGTTCGAGGGCAATCTGGCTGCCCAATACAAACAGATAGGAAATGCGGTGCCTGTAAACCTTGCTTACGCCATCGGCCGGTCACTCATCCGTTTGTTCAACGACATTGAAGCGTTGCAACCGGAACAGGCTCGGTTTGACGAAGCCAACCAAATAGCCCGTCGGATGCTGCCTGCCCAACTATTTGATTGCATTTCCTTCGGCTCGGAACCCGAATCCCTTTGAGAATCCCCTCCGGTCAGAAGCGGTAGCGACCCACGTCGCGCGGCCGGCGGAGCTGGCGGCGGCGTTCGTCGGGCGTGCATTTGTACCAGCGGCGATACATGTAGGCCAGCTGCTGGCGGTTGATGAGGCCCGAACGCTGGGCCACCTCCTCCTGCAGCAGGTTGGTGTAGCGCAGCAGGTCGTCGGCCAGGCGCAGATGCACTTCGCGCTCCAGGTCGGCCAGCTTTTTGCCCAGCAGCAGGCTGCACAGGGTGCTAAGCTCTTCCACCGTGATGCCGTAGACCTGCAGCACGGGTTTGAAACTCTTCCCGGCGGAGAGGGCGCGGGCCAGCGCGTCCAGAATCTCCACGCCCGTGGGCTTGTCCGAGTAGGTCAGTGCCTCGTAGTGCGCCGCCCCGTCCTCGTCGAACCGTCTCACGGCCTTCATCGGCGGGATGTACATGGCCTCGGGACTGAATTGCGGTTTCTGTGTCATGGTTTTTTCCTCCAATTTTACTTCGTAGGGGCAAAGATACCCCCTTTTGCCCACGCCGCCAAGCTTCGGGGGCAGAAAATTTCCGATTTGGCGAAAAGTCTGCCCCCCCTGAGCTTTTCGTCGAACCACTTCGACGAAAAGACCTACCCCTTAGTCTTTTCGCCGAACCCATTTCGCGAAAAGAACTACCCCTCGGTATTTTCGGCGAACCCCTTGAACGAAAAGAAATCCCCCTCCATCCTTTCGGCGAACCCCTTGGGCGAAAAGAATTACCCCTCGGTCTTTTCGGCGAACCCCTTGGGCGAAAAGAACTACCCCTCCGTCTTTTCGTCAAACCACTTGGGCGAAAAGGCGGAGGGGGTCAATCTTTTCGTTCTACCACTTTCCGGGCTTCCCCACCCGGGCGGTTGCCCCAAGAAAGGGGTCGGATGGGGGAATCGGGGGCTACACCAGCCCCTGTGTGCCCTTCAGCTTCAGCATCTCCTTGGGCACGGCGGACTGGATTTCGCGCACGAGGTTCTCCAGCAGGGTGTGGCGCACGAAGTTCTTGCCGGTGATGAGGATGAGCTGGCGTGTGGGGGTGGGGATGGCGAAGGGGCGAACCAGCTCTTGCTGCGACTGGCTGAGCTGGCGGACGGCCAACTCGGGGATGAAGGTGATGCCCTTGCCGCTCTCCACCATGCGCATGAAGGTCTCCATGCTGCCCAGGCTGTAGGCCAGCTGACTGCTCTGCGCGCCCTTCAGCTGGCAGAAGCGGAGCAGCTGGTCGCGGAAGCAGTGCCCCTCGTCCAGCAGCCACAGGTCGCGGCTGGCGGCCAGGTCGCTGGTGCGTATCAGCTCCTTCCGGAAGAGCTCGTCCTCGCGGGCCACATAGGCGAAGTATTGCTCGTAGAAGAGGTGTACCTGGTTGTAGGGCTCCAGCCCGTCAATCTGCGCCAGGATGCCTGCGTCGATGTCGCCCGTCAGCAGCGCCTCCTTGATTTCGGCGGTCTTCATCTCGCGCACGCGGATGTCCAGCCCCTTGTACTTCTTCATCAGCTGCGGGAAGAACCGTGGCAGCAGGTAGGGGGCGATGGTGGGCAGGATGCCCAGGCGGAAGATGCCCGTCATGGAGTGCTTCTCCTCCTGGATGATGTTGCGGATGCGTGCCGCCTGCGCCAGCACCTCGCGGGCCTGTGCGATGATGTGCGTTCCCACGGGCGTGGGTGTGATGGGCTGCTGGTTGCGGTCGAAAATCTTCGTGTCCAGCTCCTCCTCCAGCTTCTGAATCATGGCGCTGAGGGTGGGTTGCGTCACTCGGCACTGCTCAGCCGCGCGTCCGAAGTGCCTCAGCTGGTCCACGGCGATGATGTATTCCAGTTGTTGTAGGGTCATAACAGATATTTTTTTGCAAATGTAATCAATTCTGCGGGGAGTTCAGTCTGCTTTCCGCCTCTTCTTTTTCTGCTGTCCGTCCCTCTTTCTCTGCGGCTTAGAAGTTGATGATGGAGAGAATTTTGTCGGTGGCTCCGGCGTTGTCGGTGACGTAGTTGCCGGCGTTGTTGCCTGTCTGCCGGAGGAAGTCGGAGTCGGTGAAGAGTCGGTCGAGCAGCGTCTTCAGGTCATCGAAACTCTTGATGGAGTAGGCGGCCTTGGATTCGATGAGTTGCACGGCCTCTTGGAACTTGTGATATTTGGGTCCGAAGATGACGGGGATGCCATAGACGGCTGCCTCGAGGGTGTTGTGGATGCCTACGCCGAAGCCTCCGCCGATGTAGGCAATCTCTCCGTAGCGGTAGATGGAGGAGAGCAGGCCGAAGCAGTCGATGATGAGGCAGTCGGCCTTGCGCACATTCTTCTCGTCGGCACGGGTGTAGCGCACGTAGGGTCGTTTCAGCTTGCGGATAATCTCCACGAGGTGGTTCTCGTCAATCACGTGGGGCGCGATGATGAGTTTCATCTCCGGATGGTTGTTGAAGTACTCGATGAAGAGGTCTTCGTCGGGCTGCCAGGAGCTGCCGGCCACCAGCGTCATGGTGTTGTTCTTGAAAAGCTCCACCAGTGGCAACTCCTTGGCCTCGCTGCGAATCTGCAGCACTCGGTCGAAGCGGGTGTCGCCCACCACGGTCACCTTGTTGATGCCTATCTTGGCGAGGTAGCGCTTGGAGAGTTCGTTCTGCACGAAGAGGTAGTCGAAGTCGCGCAATACATTTCTGTAGGTTCCTCCGTACCACTTGAAGAATATCTGTCCGCGGCGGAAGATGGAGGATACGCTGTAGAGAGGGATGCGGCGGCGGTGCAGCTCGTCCAGGTAGTTTTTCCAAAACTCGTACTTGATGAAGAAAGCCATGCAGGGGTTTACGATGTCGAGGAACTTCTTCACGTTGCGCTTCTTGTCGAAGGGCAGGTAGCACACCACGTCGGCGCCTCGGTAGTTCTTGCGCACCTCGTAGCCCGAGGGGGAGAAGAAGGTGAGGAGAATGCCGTACTGCGGGTACTTGGCACGTATCTTCTCGATGAGCGGGCGGCCTTGCTCGAACTCGCCCAGCGATGCGGCGTGGAACCATATATATCGCTTGTCCTCTTCCAGCTGTTGGCGGAGGAGTTCGTACACCACCCAGTGGCCCTTCATCATCTTTCGGGGCTTGCGGCTGAACGGGGCAGCTAGGTGAACGGCAAAATCATACATGGCTATCGCCAAATCGTAGAACATAACTTCTTGCGTTGAGTTTGGTATAAGTAAGAATGAAGGATGGAGCATCCTCGGGGGAATGTCTTCATCCTTCTTTTATGTGTCACTGAATGGTTGCAACGGCACGTTGGATGCGGGCCAATGTCTCCTCTTTACCGATAAGCTCGGTGATGTCGAACATGTGCGGACCTTTGCACTCGCCTACCACGGCCAGACGGAAGGCGTTCATTACGTTGCCCATGTGGTAGCCCTTCTCGGTAATCCAGCCGATGACAATCTCTTCAGAAGGCTTGGAACTGAAGTCTTCAATACCTTTCAGCACCTCCATCAGCTCGCCCATGATGCGGGGCGTATCTTCACTCCAGCGTTTCTTTACATCCTTTTCTGCGTAAGCGGTAGGAGCCACAAAGAAGAAGCGGCTCTGCTCCCACAGCTCTTTGATGAAGTTTACGCGACCCTTGACCAGAGAGACCACCTTGGCCAGGAAGTCGTCGCTGTAGGCTGCTACATCCACTCCGTTGGCGGTGAGAACGGGCTTGAACAACCGAGCCAGCTCATCGTCAGACTTCCGGAGGATGTATTCATGATTGAACCACGTGCCTTTCTTGTAGTCGAACTTGGCGCCGGCCTTGCTGCAGTGAGCCAGGTCGAACAGCTGAATCAGTTCGTCCATCGACATCAACTCCTGGTCGTTACCCGGATTCCATCCCAGCAGGGCCAGGAAGTTAACCACGGCTTCGGGTAGGTAACCGGCTTCGCGATAACCGGAAGACACTTCGCCCGTCTTCGGGTCGTGCCACTCCAGCGGGAATACGGGGAAGCCCAGACGGTCGCCATCGCGCTTGCTCAACTTGCCGTTGCCTTCTGGTTTCAGTAACAGCGGGAGGTGGGCAAACTGCGGCATGGTATCTTCCCATCCGAAAGCACGATAAAGCAACACGTGCAACGGTGCGGAAGGAAGCCACTCTTCGCCGCGAATAACGTGAGATACCTCCATCAAATGGTCGTCCACAATGTTGGCCAAGTGATAGGTAGGCAGCTCGTCGGCAGACTTGTAGAGCACCTTGTCGTCCAAGATGGAGGAGTTGATAACCACCTCTCCACGGATTAAGTCATGCACGTGCACGTCCTCGTTCGGCTCAATCTTGAAGCGCACTACATACTGTTTCCCCTCGGCAATCAGCGTGTCCACTTCCTCCTTAGAGAGGGTGAGTGAGTTACGCATCTGTCCGCGTGTGGAAGCATCGTATTGGAAGTTCTGAATTTCGGCTCGCTTGGCCTCCAACTCTTGCGGAGTGTCGAAAGCAATATAGGCCTTGCCTGCATCAAGCAACACCTTAACATATTTCTTATAAATATCGCGACGTTCTGATTGACGATAGGGACCATGGTCTCCTCCGAAGCTGACACCTTCGTCGAAAGGAATCCCCAGCCACTTGAAAGACTCAATAATATACTCTTCGGCACCCGGTACAAAACGGTTACTATCGGTATCTTCAATGCGGAAAATGAGGTCGCCCCCGTGCTGGCGGGCAAAGAGATAATTATACAAAGCTGTGCGTACACCACCAATGTGCAAAGCACCCGTAGGACTGGGCGCAAAACGCACTCTTACTCTTCTTTCTATCATAATCTACCTTATTATTAACTAAATTAGACGGCAAAAGTAAACTATTTTTTTTATACTAATGTTTTTTTTTGTACTTTTCGCAAAAATTTCGGCGCATATGAGCAGATTCAATACCAAAAAAGAGTTCGCATTACGCGATTTGTTATACAAAGTAGCCATTTTTGTCGTTACTGTAGGAGTCATTGTTTACTTCTTGCCACGTGATGGCAAGTTCAATTATCAATTCGACATCGACAAGCCTTGGAAGTATGGCCAGCTGATGGCGACTTTTGACTTCCCCATTTACAAGGCCGATGATGTGGTAAAGCGCGAACAAGACAGTATCATGGCCAAGTTCCAACCTTACTATCGGCTGGATAAGCAACAGGAAAAAGATGCCCTCTCCAAGTTGCGTACCGACTGGCAGAAACATTTACGTGAAGTGGTTCCCTCCGGTGATTACCTCCGTTTCATAGAACGAAAACTCTCAGAGGTCTACCGTGCCGGCATTCTTTCCACTGATGATCAGGCAAAGTTGCGGAAGGACAGTACTTCGGCCATCATGGTAATTGATGACAAACTGGCCAATGCCAAAGATGTAGACAATATGTATTCTGTCAAGGATGCCTATAACTATATCCTCCATGCAGATACAGCCCGCTATCTGCCCCACATCTTGCGTCAATGTTCTCTGAATGAATATCTGCTTCCCAATCTGGCTTATGACGAGCAGCGTACCGCAACAGCTAAGCAGGAAACCCTAAACAACTATTCTTGGGCAAACGGCATCGTACTGAGTGGGCAGAAGATTATTGACCGAGGTGAAATCATAACCCAACAGACCTACAACATCTTGGAGAGTCTGCGTAAAGAATCTATTCAGCGCAGTGAGTCTATTGGTCAAAAGCGATTGATGCTTGGTGGCCAGGTTCTCTACGTTAGCATCTTTATCTTATGCTTTATGCTCTTTCTGGAACTATTCCGTAGAGATTACTATGATAAGCGCGGATGCCTTTCTATACTCTTCTCGCTCATCGTACTCTATTGTGTACTGACGGCTCTGATGGTGAAGCATGTTTTCTTCAACGTCTACATCTTGCCTTATGCCATGCTACCGATAATCATTCGTGTGTTTCTTGATTCCCGCACAGCTTTCCTGACACACACCATTACTATACTCATTTGCTCCATCTGTTTACGCTATCCGCATGAGTTCATTCTGTTGCAACTGGCGGCCGGTTTGGTGGCTATTTATAGCCTGCGCGAACTTTCACAGCGTTCGCAACTCTTCCGCACGGCTTTTTTGGTGATACTGACTTATGCTGCAGTCTACTTTGCCTTTGAACTGATTACAGAGAATGACCTCTCTAAACTGAATGGAAGCATGTATATCTACTTTGTTATCAACGGAATGTTGCTGCTGTTTGTCTATCCCTTACTCTTCTTGCTGGAGAAGACTTTTGGCTTCACTTCCAATGTAACTTTGGTAGAGCTTTCCAACATCAATACCCCTTTGCTGCGTCGTATGTCAGAAACGGTGCCGGGTACCTTCCAACACTCCATGCAGGTAGCCAATTTGGCAGCAGAAGCAGCCAATCGGATAGATGCCAAAAGTCAGCTGGTACGTACCGGTGCTTTGTATCATGATATAGGAAAGATGGAGAACCCTGTATTCTTCACCGAAAACCAATCTGCCGGAGTAAATCCCCATAAAAACCTGAGCTATGAACAGAGCGCACAGGTGGTTATCAGTCATGTTACCGATGGACTGAAACTGGCAGAAAAGCATAACTTACCCAAGGTTATCAAAGATTTCATCTCTACCCACCACGGTAAGGGAAAGACTAAATACTTCTACATCTCTTGGAAGAATGAACATCCTGACCAAGAACCGGACGATACCTTGTTCACCTATCCCGGTCCCAATCCATTCACCAAGGAACAAGCCATCTTGATGATGGCCGATGCGGTAGAGGCAGCGTCGCGGAGCCTGCCCGAATATACAGAAGAAAGCATCGCTGCGTTGGTGGAAAAGATTATAGACTCCCAAGTAGCCGATGGCTTCTTTAAAGAATGCCCCATTACTTTTAAAGACATTGCCACAGTGAAAAACGTCTTTAAAGAGAAGTTGAAAATGATATATCATACTCGAATCAGTTATCCGGAACTTAAAAAATAACACTATGATAGCAACAGAAAAAGACATGGCCAGAGGCGAAGCCCTGCTGAAAAAAGTGCAAGTGAACAGAACTGATGTTAGTGCCTTCCGTTTCATGGAACGCCATCGTGAGAAAACCCCGTCAGGCGAAGTGAAGAAAGAAACTTATGGTGCCGGTGTGTTAACCTTGATGTTGAAAGATGGTGCAGAGCGTGTCTTGGTATTGCGTCCACGCAACAAGCCCTCCTCTATCATCCGTTACTTAATCTCCTGCGGCATCCCGTTTGAGAATCTGAAGACGTTGCAGCCTGCGACCTTCGGTGCTGAGAAGAAGAACTATCATCGTCCCTCCATTTACATGTTTTGGTTCTTCCTCCTTTTCATTACAGCCATGATATTAGGTTATCACTTATTAAACCCCAACAATGCTTGGAGTGCACTGCCGGCTTTGCTTCTTTTTGGTGTAGCCCTCTATCTGATTAGCATGCTTCTGACACGTTTCTGCTACCTTACACTGAAGGACAACGAGCTGGTAATTCACAGTGTTGGGCGTAGTATTCACTATCCCTATGCCAAATTACTGAAGATAAACTTTGAATTTGCGCGTGAAATCTCCTTTACCCATGTGATGGAGGTTTTGGACAAAGACTATCGTTACCGTCTCTTCTACATTGGTCGCACATCAAGAAAGTCGCTGAAAGAGATTACTGAACGCCTGCAACATGCCGGAGTGGATGCAACCTGCAGCCTCAATCCGGCCAAACGTTTCTACGAGGACAAACATCTCTATCAGTAATCCTTAGAATTTTTTTCCGAAAGCGCGTGCACTTACGGCTATAGATGCGTGCATTTACCTACAAAAGCGCGTGCACTTACAACTGTGAGTGCACGCGCTTTTGTAGGTATCTTTAAATGTTTAGTCTTGTTCTTCAGAAGAAAGAATTTCTCCTTTGGAGAATAGAGAAAGATTATTTGCTATTTCTTTGCGGAAGCAACTACGGCATTTTCCTGCAGACGTTGTTGCTCGTCGATCAGTTTCATGTTCTCTTTAGCTTTGTCGAGAAATTCTCGTACCATAGGGTCAGCCTTGAAAGATGTAGGTACGGTACGCATAATTTCTTCAATCTCTGGCGTCATTACGGGGTAAGGTAATGTGCTGCAAACCATCATGAATACAGTCGGTCCTAGTACATTATTGTTGTTGTCCTTGATGAATTGCAGAATGTGGTCGCGCGTCTCCTTCAGCAGCCTTTCTTCTTCCTGCTTCAATTCAGCCTGCACATCGTCCACGTTGGCACCGTCCAATACCATGCGTGCCTCTTTGCGCTCCAGTTCTGCCAGTTGTGCCTCTTGTTCGTTCCGTTTGTCAATGAAAGAGGCCAGTAGATCATTAAGGGGGGTACCTTGTGCTCTTAGTTGGGTAGGAGAGACATTTATAGAGATTTTCCCTTCTTCCAGCACCAATGGCATAATGCTCTCTTCATCCATGTAGAGTGTAACCATGATGACAGAATCCACTGCTCCACTCATTTTAAAAGCACCATGAAGTACTTCGGCAGAATCCACTGCTACCCATTCTCCTTCTTGTAGGGCTTTGATATAAAGCATCTTTCCGTCGAGTCCAGCAATAGAGGTATTACCATTGATTTGATAACCTCCACTACATGAAGTCATCGCAAACATAACTAACGAAAGAAGTAAAACGGGAAATAAAAGCATTCGTTTCATGCAAACATCTATTTAAAATAATCGGTTGCAAAGGTATTAATATTCCTTATAAACGGTTCGGAAAGAAAGGTATTTTCAATTGGTTTACGTATTTTTGCACAATCTGAGGTAAACAATATTCTTTTAAACGTGAAACTATATGAAAATGAAAGCAAGAAAGTACATTGCGGCTCTTGGTGCCGCTCTGCTGACCTTCGCGCCCCTCAAGGCTGATGAAGGTATGTGGCTGTTGCAACTCATTAAGCAACAGAACTCTATTGAAATGATGAAGAAAGCCGGTCTCCAATTGGAAGCCGAAGATATTTATAACCCCGGCGGTGTATCACTGAAAGATGCAGTCGGTATCTTCGGTGGAGGTTGTACCGGTGAGATTATCTCTCCTGAAGGGCTTATCCTGACCAATCACCACTGTGGCTATGGTAGCATTCAGCAGCATAGCTCTGTAGAACACGACTACCTGACCCATGGTTTCTGGGCAATGAATCGCCAGCAGGAGTTGCCTACACCGGGATTGAAGTTCCGCTTTGTTCATCGCATTGAGGATATCACAGACTTAGTGGCTGCTAAGGTAAAAGCTGGTGAAGTGGATGAAGTGACTGCCATGACCCGTCCCTATCTCGGTAAGCTGGCTAAAGAGCTGATGGAGAAAAGTGACCTGAAAGGCAAACCGGGTATTGTGCCTCAAGCACTGCCTTTCTATGCCGGTAACAAATACTACCTTATATATTATAAGGTGTACAGTGACGTGCGTATGGTGGCAGCTCCTCCTTCATCAGTAGGAAAGTTCGGTGGCGAGACTGATAACTGGATGTGGCCGCGTCATACAGGTGACTTCTCCATGTTCCGTATCTATGCTGACAAGAATGGTGAACCTGCCGAGTATAGTGCCGACAATGTTCCTTTGAAGACTCCAAAATTCCTTCCTATCTCCATCAAGGGATTGGAAGATGGTGACTATGCTATGATTATGGGATTCCCCGGTTCTACCAGCCGTTACCTGACTGTAAGTGAAGTAAAAGAACGTATGGAGGCTACCAATGAGCCGCGTATCATCATTCGTAGCGCCCGCTTGGAAGTGTTGCGCGAAGTTATGGATGCCAGCGATAAGGTACGTATTCAATACGCCAGCAAGTTTGCAGGCAGCAGTAACTACTGGAAAAACTCCATCGGTATGAATAAGGCCATTGTAGATAACAATGTACTGGGGACTAAGGCTGAAATAGAGAAACGCTTCCGTGCCTTTGCACAAGGCAAACCTGAATACGAAGGAGTGATAGATAAGATTGATGCCGTTGTAGCTGCAGAGCAACCGCTGCTCCGTCAGTTTACTCTGTTGAGTGAAGCCTTTATTGGAGCGATTGAGTTTGGAACTCCCACGCAAGTGATGGATAAACTGAAAAAAGCTATAGAAGAAAAAGATGCTGAAGCACAGGCTCAGGCTGTGGATGAGTTGAAAAAAGCTTTCCAAAAGCTGCATAACAAAGACTATGACCACGAGGTAGACCGTAAAGTAGCCAAAGCCATCTTCCCCGTTTATGCCGAGCAAGTGCCCGCTGAAGAGCGCCCGGCCTTCTATACCATCATTGAGAAAGAGTACAAAGGTGACAACAATGCCTTTATTGATGATCTCTATGACAATTCAATCTTCTCTTCTCAAGAAAATCTAGACAAGTTCCTGAAGAAGCCTACCGTAAAGGCAATAGACAAAGACCTCGCACTTCGTTATACACGTGCCGTTATGGATAAGGTCAGTGCATTGAGAACAGCCTATCGGGAAGCTTCCAAAGGCAGTGAGTTGGCTCATAAGGCTTACATCCGTGGATTGGGTGAAATGAATGCACCTGTCCCTGCTTATCCTGATGCAAACTTTACCATGCGTCTGACTTACGGAAACGTGAAGTCGTACAGTCCGCGTGATGGTGTGCACTACAACTATTATACTACTACCGATGGTATCCTGGAAAAAGAAGATCCTACAAACAGTGAGTTCGTGGTACCGGCCAAGTTGAAAGAACTTATTTTGGCTAAAGATTTTGGCCGCTATGCTATGAAAGATGGCTCTATGCCGGTCTGCTTCCTGACTACCAACGACATTACCGGTGGTAACAGTGGCTCACCCGTCATCAATGGCAACGGTGAACTGATTGGTACCGCTTTTGATGGTAACTGGGAAAGTCTTTCAGGTGACATCAATTTCGACAATGATCTGCAGCGTTGTATCGCTCTCGACATTCGTTACGTTCTCTTTATTCTGGAGAAACTGGGTGGATGCCAGCACCTGATTGACGAAATGACAGTGGTTGAATAAATCTACTTTTCTATAAATAGCGAGGAGGAACCGGTTCAGGCCGATTCCTCCTTGTCGTTTTTATACCGAACTCACGTTACTCTATGCTCAACTCATCAATAATGTGTTTGGCTCCGGCATACTTCTCAATGATGAAAAGTGTGTAACGGATGTCTACACAAATGGCACGCTGAGAGGAGGGGCGGAAAGCAATGTCTCCGGTCAAACCCTCATAGTTGCGGTCGAAACCGGTACCGATTAGTTCACCCTTTGCATTGAATACCGGGCTGCCGGAGTTACCACCGGTGTTGTCAGTATCGATGATAAAGCACACCGGCATCTCTCCGGAGGGCAGTGCATAGCGTCCGAACTCCTTGTTCTGGTAGAGATGTTTCAGCTTTTCGGGAACCACAAACTCATAGTTATCGGGGTCTTCCTTCTCCATGACGCCTTTAAGGGTGGTGTAGTAGTCGTACACAACGCCATCGGCCGGAGAGTAAGGACGCACGGTGCCATAAGTCAGACGCAGGGTGCTGTTGGCATCGGGGTAGATGGCCTGACCGTTTGCCTGGCGCATGTCCATCATACCTTTGACCCATACCTTGTGGGCAGCGTTGTAACTAGTTATACCATCCATCATGGTAAGTGTGCTCTTCAGTAACCCGTCTGTGATGGAGTGTTTCAATAATACCATCCAGTCTGCTGAAAGTTTGTGAAGAGAAGGTTTCCGGATAAACTTCTCAAAGTTTTCTTTCTTACCGAAAATGCTGTGCTCAAAACATGCATCGATAAAGGCATCTGTGTCACCTTTGAAACGCTTTCCGTTGATAACCTGGAAGATGGCGATGCACTCCTCTTCAGGAATGTAATCGGCATAGATTTTCAACATGGCCTTACCCACTTTCCGTTCCACTTCAGGGTAGGGTACAGAAGCAAAATATTTCTCGGCAGCCTCTTGTAACTTGGCACTCTCTTCTGCAATCTTACTCTTGTCCTTTTCCTTCAGGGCAGTGGCGAGTGCGGTTGTATTCGGTATCTTCATGAAATCGAGTGCAGTAACCAATGCTTCCTGAATGGCTTGTTGGTGGTACATGGCCGGGCGGCGATCGGCTACAATCTCTCTGATTTTATCAAAAGCCTCGCGGTACTCTTTGGTGCCCAACTCTTCGCCACGTTTCAGTAACGCCTCTTGTTGTGCACGCTTGGTATCGAGAACTTTCAGTCGGATGAGCCCCTCATTCATGCCGATGGCATTCTTCCAATAGTTGGCAGATGAGGCATACTTTGATGCGTAGTGGATGCGTACAGCATCATCCTTCAGCATCTCCTCCATAAGAACTTTTTGACGGGCATCACGTACGTGGTGGCGCATGAAGTTGGTTGTCTGCATACGCTCCTCTACTTCGTCTGATATCATGTAGCGCCAGTTACGCCCTGGGAAACCCATAACGAAGGCAAAGTCACCCTCGCGGTAACCGTCCAAGCTGATTTTAAGGTGCTTTTTTACTTGCAACGGGCGGTTGTCTGCACTATATTTGGCAGGTTTTCCTTCCGGTGAAGCATAGATGCGGAAGAGTGAAAAGTCACCTGTGTGGCGGGTCCACATCCAGTTGTCAGTATCAGCACCAAACTTACCAATAGAGCTGGGAGGTGCTCCCACCAGGCGAATGTCGCTGTAGGTGTTTTTGATAAAAAGGTAGTAGCGATTGCCACCGTAAAAGGCCTTCAGCTCCAGTGAACGTCCCTCTGCCGGGGCAATACCCTCGGATTGGGCAAAACGCTGAGCTACCGTCTCCAGATATTTGGGGGAGAGGTAATTAGTACCCTGTGGGTCAGCGTCTTCTTTCAGGCGTGCCTGCACAAACTCGGTTACGTCCAGAATCTGGTCGATAAAGGTAATGGTCAGCCCCTCCACGGGAAGCTCCTCGCCACGCGACATAGCCCAGAATCCGTGTGTCAGGTAATCATGCTCCACGGAACTGAGTTGCTGAATAGAACCATACCCGCAGTGGTGGTTGGTCAGTACCAACCCCTCGCGTGAGATGACTTCACCCGTACACCCACGTCCGAAATGTACTACAGCGTCTTTCAGTGAAATCCCGTCGGGACTGTAAATCTGCTCCACAGGAATTTGCAGACCCAGCTCTTGCATAGCCACCTCATTCTGTTTCTTCATGTCTGTCAACATCCACATACCTTCGTCGGCATGGATGGGGAGTGTGTAGAGGGTGGCCATGGTAGCCACCACTAAAAAGTTCTTGCTCCTTATTCTCATAGAATTTATTGATTTGTTGATTTAGATAGTTCTGTTCTTTGTCTGGTGAAAGACGGGTTATTTGTACCAGTCAGAATACATCAGATAGTTGTGCGCAATCTTCTGGTTCAGCTCCTTAGCTTGTTCCGGATCTACTTTTTTAATGAACTTGGCCGGAACACCTCCCCAAATGCTGCCCGGCTCGATAACTGTGTTACTGAGTACCAGCGAACCGGCAGCTACGATGGCTCCTTCGCCCACCACAGCATGGTCTAGCAGGGTAGAGCCCATACCGATGAGGGCATAATCTTTGATGGTGGCGCCATGAATAGTTACGTTGTGACCAACAGAAACATGGTCTCCAATCTCTATGGTAGATTTCTCGTAAAGGGTGTGTAATACACTGCCGTCCTGAATGTTTACACCATTGCCTATGCGGATGGAGTTTACGTCGCCCCGCAAAACGGTACTGTACCAAATGCTACAGTCACGTCCCATCTTGACATCGCCAATGATGGCTGCATTCTCTGCCAGGAAACAGTTCTCTCCGAACTCTGGTGTAAACCCTCTTACCGATCTAATAAGTGCCATAATATAAATAATGTATATAGTTAGAAAATCAAATTGCTTCGCACGCTTGTTTCAACCACGCCTTTTCTGCCTCGTTCAGTGCAGGTGAGAGCTTACTGTAGACGGTTTGATGGTAGCTGTTCAGCCATGCAATCTCCTCAGCATTAAGCAGTTCTTTGAGAATGCCTTTCTTACAGATGGGGCATAGCGTAACGGTTTCAAACTTCAGGTACTCTCCAAACATACCCTCTCCTGCTGGAACCGTCAGTACCAAGTTTTCTGTACGGATACCGTGGCTGCCACCTTTATACACGCCTGGTTCATTGGAGGTTAGCATGCCAGGGCGTAGGGTAACGGGGTTCTCGTTCATACGAATGCTCTGAGGCCCCTCATGCACGTTCAGGAAATGGCCTATGCCATGGCCGGTACCGTGCAGGTAGTTCATCTTTTTCTGCCATATCGGCATGCGTGCCAGTACGTCGAGTTGTGCTCCACGAGTCCCTACGGGGAACACAGCCATAGCCAGATTGATATGTCCTTTCAGAATAAGGGTGTAATCTTCCTTCTCTTCTTCAGTCAGGTTGCCGAGAGCGATGGTGCGTGTGATGTCTGTAGTGCCATCTAAATATTGTGCTCCGGAGTCTAAAAGCAGAAAACCTTCCGGCTTCAGCTCCACGTCAGTTTCCGGGGTAGCCTCATAATGCACGATGGCTCCATGCTCTTTGTAACCGGCAATGGTGTCAAAACTCTCACCCATGTAGAGCGGTTGCTCGGCTCGGAAGGCATGTAGCTTCCGGTCTACACTGATTTCAGTCTGTCCGCCTGCGGGTACACTCTCTTCCAACCACTTTAGGAATTTTACCAGAGCCACACCGTCACGTTGCATGGCTGCGTGAATACCCGTCACCTCTGTTTCGTTACGCACAGCCTTTAGCAAGGCTACGGGAGATGCCCCTTCTATCTTACGACAGGTAGGGTTGAGGGCGTTATAGGTGGCAAAATTGGTTTTGGCAGAACAGATAAGGATAGCTGAAGCGGATAACTGTTGCAGAAAAGCGTCAATCTCCTCATAGGAATGCAGGCTGATACCGGCCGCTTGCAGGTAGGCAGTCACCTCGGGTGTGAGTTTAGAGGGGTTGATGAAGAGGTGCGTATGGTTCTGCTCTATTAACAGGTAGCTGATAACCACTGGGTTGCAATGCACGTCACTTCCGCGCAGATTCAGTGTCCAGGCAATCTCGTCCAGGGCAGAAATCAGCAGAGCCTCTGCACCGACCTGTTGCATCTCCTTGCGGATATCGGCCAGTTTCTCTTCAATGCTTCTGCCGGCATACTTCAACTCATGGATGAAGGCCGGAGCTTCCGGCATTGGTGGACGTTCTGCCCAGATTTTATCCATCGGGTCATCAATACTTTGGAGGGTGATGCCTGAGGCTTTCAGAGCCTCTTGCAGTCCTTGTGCCTCGGAGGTGGAGAAAACTTTACCGTCGATACCCACAGACGCTCCGGCTTCCAATTTCTCTTTCAAAAAAGTGGGGATGGAGGGCGTCTCGGGCAACATCTCCTTGTATAACTCGATGCCACTACCCTCCAACTGTTCGGCAGCTTGCAGAAAGTAGCGGGAATCTGTCCAAAGACCGGCTTCGTGCAGGGTGACCACTACCGTACCGGCAGAACCGGTAAATCCGGATATCCACTCTCTGGATTGCCAGTGTGGAGCCACATACTCACTCATGTGCGGGTCGGTACTGGGCACGATGAAGGCACTGACTCCTTCAGCTCTCATGATTGCTCGCAACGCCTCAATACGCTGCTTGATATTTTGCTTCATACACCTTATATATTATTATATGCTTGTTTAACTTCCCCAAAGTTACATACTTTCTTTTAAAGTAACTGTGTGCCGACTGAAATTTCTCCAAAAACCTATAGTTTCCTACTTTTTCTTGCTCCGGTCACGCCGTTTTCCCTGACGCATTCTCTTTCATCTTTTCCCTGACCTTCCCACCTATCTTCTCCATTATCTCTTTATTCTAGGTATGATACTGCTTCGATATCTATTCGATAAAATGCTGATTTTCTGAGGAGATAACGAAGAAATATCGAACCAATATTAAAGGGGTGATGGCCTTGGTAGGGAGAGGAAACCTTCTTGTTGTAGTTGGGTGTCATGCGGGATAAATGGGCAAAAGGTGAAAAATGTAGTTTTTTTGCGGAATGTTTTGTAAATAAATAAAGTATGCGTAATTTTGCGGCTCGATTTAATCGCGAGATTGTAAAAACATTATTTATTTAAAAACAAAAAGATGATTGTAGTACCTGTAAAAGAAGGCGAGAACATTGAAAAGTCGCTGAAGAAGTTCAAAAGAAAATTTGAAAAAACCGGTATCGTTAAAGAATTGCGCCGCAGACAGCAGTTTGACAAACCGTCTGTAACTAAGAGACTTAAGATGGAGCGCGCAATTTACGTGCAAAAACTTCAGCAAGTAGAGGAATAATTATTCGTAATTTCCTTTGGATTCTTGAATCTTTTTTCATACATTCGTTGCAAAATTTGAGATTGTAGCGATATGTTGTTGACAAACTCTTTTCTTGACTACCTCCGCTATGAGCGAAACTACTCGGTAAATACCGTTGAAGGATATCGGGTGGATATCCTCCAGTTTGAGGAATTTTGCAAGAAAGAGTGTCAGGAAATCTCTCCCGAGGAAGTGACGGCTGAACTTGTCCGCGACTGGATTGTTGATTTGATGGATGAGGGTTATTCGGCTTCTTCGGTAAATAGAAAGTTGAGTTCGCTCCGTACTTATTACAAGTATCTCTTGCGAAAGAAAAAAGTTGCTGTAGACCCCTTGCAAAAGGTGGTTGCTCCAAAGAAAGGAAACCAGCTTCCGGTATTCCTGAAAGAGAAAGAACTGGATTTGTTACTGGACGGGGATGCTTTTGATGACGATTTTGAAGGATGCCGTGACCGGTTGATTCTGGAAATGTTTTATGCTACAGGTATGAGACGGGCAGAATTGATGGGATTGAAGGATGAGGATGTAGACCTCTCTGCTTTGATGATTAAGGTTACGGGTAAGCGAAATAAACAGCGCTTGATTCCTTTTGGGGGTCGGTTGAGAGAACTGATAAAAGAGTATGTTGACAAACGCGCAGGGTTGGAAACTGATAGAGTGGAAGCCTTCTTTATAAGAAAGAGTGGAAAATCTCTTTATCCCACCCTGGTGAATCAAATAGTGAAACGAAACTTGTCAAAAGTGGTAACGGTGAAGAAAAAGAGCCCTCACGTGTTGAGGCACACTTTTGCAACAGCCATGCTGAACCACGGTGCAGAGTTAGCTTCCATAAAAGAGCTGCTTGGGCATGAAAGTTTAGCTACGACTGAAATCTACACGCATACTACTTTTGATGAATTAAAAAAAGTGTATAACCAAGCTCATCCTAGAGCGTAAAAAAGGAGGTAAGTATGGAAGTAAGAATTCAAGCAGTTCACTTTGATGCATCAGAGCAGTTGCAAGCTTTTATTCAAAAAAAGGTTGCCAAGTTGGAAAAGTATTACGACGATATAAAGAAAGTGGAGGTGTCACTGAAAGTAGTAAAACCAGAAACAGCCGAGAATAAAGAAGCCGGAGTGAAAGTATTGGTTCCTAATGGCGAACTTTATGCAAATAAGGTCTGTGATACGTTTGAAGAAGCTGTAGATCTTAGTCTGGAAGCTTTGGAAAAACAGCTGGTAAAATACAAGGAAAAGCAACGGAATAAATAAAAATCCGCTAAAAAACATCGAAAATTTTGCGGGTAAAAAATAAATGCCTAAATTTGCAGCCGTTTCGCTCGCATAAGAACGTTACGGTTGCATTTTTAAGACTGCCTCTTTAGCTCAGTTGGCCAGAGCACGTGATTTGTAATCTCGGGGTCGTTGGTTCGAATCCGACAAGAGGCTCAAAGCAATGTGTAGCTTAGCTGCTGCGAAACGAATGGGCAAATACCAGAGTGGCCAAATGGGGCAGACTGTAAATCTGCTGGCTTACGCCTTCGGTGGTTCGAATCCATCTTTGCCCACAAAAATCCTTGCTGTTATAGCTCAGCGGTAGAGCACTTCCTTGGTAAGGAAGAGGTCCCGGGTTCAAGTCCCGGTAACAGCTCTTGAAATCGAAAGCTGATTATTAATCAAATAAATAACAAGTAAAGCTATGGCTAAAGAGAAATTCGAACGTACCAAACCTCACGTAAACATTGGTACAATTGGTCACGTAGACCACGGTAAGACTACCTTGACTGCTGCTATCACTACTGTATTGGCAAAGAAAGGTTTGTCAGAGTTGCGTTCTTTTGATTCTATCGACAATGCTCCTGAAGAAAAGGAACGTGGTATCACTATCAATACTTCTCACGTAGAGTATGAAACTGCTAACCGTCACTATGCTCACGTTGACTGTCCGGGTCACGCCGACTATGTAAAGAACATGGTTACTGGTGCTGCTCAGATGGATGGTGCTATCATCGTAGTTGCTGCAACTGATGGTCCGATGCCTCAGACTCGCGAACACATCTTGTTGGCTCGTCAGGTAAACGTTCCTAGACTGGTTGTATTTATGAATAAGTGTGATATGGTTGACGACCCTGAAATGCTCGAGCTCGTTGAAATGGAAATGCGTGAACTGTTGTCTGCATATGAATTCGATGGTGACAACACTCCGTTTATCCAAGGTTCTGCTCTTGGTGCATTGAATGGTGTTGAGAAGTGGGAAGAAAAGGTTATGGAGCTGATGGATGCTTGCGATAACTGGATTCCTCTGCCTCCGCGCGATGTTGATAAACCGTTCTTGATGCCGGTTGAAGACGTATTCTCAATTACAGGTCGTGGTACTGTTGCTACTGGCCGTATCGAAGCTGGTGTTATCCACGTAGGTGACGAAGTTGAAATCCTCGGTTTGGGTGAAGACAAGAAGTCTGTTGTAACCGGTGTTGAAATGTTCCGCAAGCTGTTGGATCAAGGTGAAGCTGGTGATAACGTAGGTCTGTTGCTCCGTGGTATCGACAAGAACGAAATCAAGCGTGGTATGGTACTCTGTAAGCCGGGTCAAATCAAACCTCACACTTCTTTTAAGGCTTCTATCTATGTATTGAAGAAAGAAGAAGGTGGTCGCCACACTCCGTTCCACAACAAGTATCGTCCTCAGTTCTATCTCCGTACTATGGACTGTACAGGTGAGATTACCTTGCCGGAAGGTACAGAAATGGTAATGCCGGGTGATAACGTGGAAATTACTGTTACATTGATTTACGCTGTAGCGTTGAACGTAGGTTTGCGTTTCGCTATCCGTGAAGGTGGTCGTACAGTAGGTTCTGGTCAGATTACTGAAATCCTCGACTAATAATTACTAATCAGTTCCCGATAATTCATCGGGAACTGATTATGTTCAAACGGGAGTAGCTCAGTTGGTAGAGCACCGGTCTCCAAAACCGGGTGTCGGGAGTTCGAGCCTCTCCTCCCGTGCTAATATTTTTGAAATGAAGAAGATTATAACTTATTTGAAGGAAACTTACGACGAACTTGTTCATAAAGTGTCGTGGCCTACTTATTCTCAACTCTCCGGCAATGCAGTCGCTGTTTTAACTGCTTCCCTGTTGATTGCGCTGGTTGTGTTTGTGATGGATATCTGTTTCGAAAATGTGATGAAGATTGTTTATCCACATTAAAAATTAGGAAGAATGTCTGAGATTGAAAAGAAATGGTACGTGTTGCGTGCTATTAGCGGAAAAGAAGCCAAGGTAAAAGAGTATCTCGAAGCTGATATTAAAAACAGCGACCTAGGTGACTACGTGTCTCAGGTATTGATTCCTACCGAAAAGGTATATCAGGTTCGCAATGGTAAAAAGATTGTGAAAGAGAGAAGTTATCTCCCTGGTTACGTTTTAGTGGAGGCTGCTTTGGTTGGTGAGGTTGCTCATCACCTAAGGAATACTCCTAATGTGATAGGATTCTTGGGCGGTTCGGATAAACCGGTGCCCTTGAGACAATCGGAAGTGAATCGTATACTTGGTACAGTGGATGAATTACAGGAGTCTGGGGAAGACCTGGATATCCCTTATGTGGTTGGTGAAACTGTTAAGGTGAATGACGGTCCTTTTACCGGATTCAGTGGTCTCATTGAAGAGGTAAACACAGAGAAAAAGAAACTGAAGGTCATGGTAAAGATATTCGGACGGAAAACACCGCTCGAATTAGGCTTTATGCAAGTTGAGAAGGAATAATACAGGTGTTACGCTGTATAATCCTTTATTTAGTGTTTTTATATATAAATCATTTAGAAAATGGCTAAAGAAGTTGCTGGACTAATCAAATTACAGATTAAAGGAGGCGCGGCAAACCCATCTCCCCCTGTAGGCCCTGCATTGGGTTCTAAGGGTATCAACATCATGGAGTTTTGCAAGCAATTCAACGCCAGAACCCAGGACAAAGCAGGAAAAGTTCTTCCTGTGATTATCACTTACTACGCAGACAAGTCTTTCGATTTTGTAATCAAGACTCCTCCTGTAGCTATTCAGTTGCTCGAGGTTACGAAGCAAAAGAGTGGTTCTGCTGAGCCTAATCGTAAGAAAGTTGCCGAGATTACTTGGGAACAAGTACGCACGATTGCTCAGGATAAAATGGTTGACTTGAACTGTTTTACTGTAGAGGCTGCCATGAAAATGGTTGCAGGTACAGCTCGTAGTATGGGTATCGCTGTAAAAGGGGAGTTCCCGGTTAATAACTAATAAACTTCAATTGTAATGGGTAAACTGACAAAAAATCAAAAGTTAGCTGCAGAAAAGATTGAAGCAGGGAAAGCATACTCACTGAAAGAGGCTGCATCTTTGGTAAAGGAAATCACTTTTTCCAAATTTGATGCTTCATTGGATATTGATGTACGTTTAGGTGTTGATCCACGTAAAGCTAACCAGATGTTGAGAGGTGTTGTTTCACTTCATCATGGTACTGTTAAACAAGTACTTGTGTTTGTACTTTGTACACCGGATGCTGAAGCTGCTGCGAAAGAAGCTGGCGCTGACTATGTTGGTCTTGACGAATATATTGAAAAGATCAAAGGTGGATGGACTGATATTGATGTGATTATCACTATGCCATCTATCATGGGTAAAATTGGTGCACTCGGTCGTGTACTTGGTCCTCGTGGATTGATGCCGAACCCTAAGAGTGGTACTGTAACTATGGATGTTGCTAAGGCTGTAAAAGAAGTAAAACAAGGTAAGATTGACTTTAAAGTTGATAAGAGCGGTATCGTTCATACTTCTATCGGTAAGGTATCATTCAGTCCTGATCAGATTCGCGACAACGCGAAAGAGTTCATCTCTACTCTGAACAAACTGAAACCGACCGCAGCAAAGGGTACATATATTAAGAGTATTTATCTTTCTAGTACAATGAGTGCGGGTATCAAAATCGACCCGAAATCAGTGGATGAAATCTAATAAAACAGAGAAATAATGAGAAAGGAAGATAAAAGTACGATTATAGAGCAAATTGCTGCTACAGTAAAGGAATATGGTCACTTCTACTTGGTAGACGTTACAGCTATGAACGCTGCTGCTACCAGTGCATTGAGAAGAGATTGTTTTAAATCAGACATCAAATTGATGTTGGTTAAAAACACGCTGCTTCACAAAGCACTTGAAAGCTTGGAGGAAGACTTCTCACCTCTTTACGGTTCTTTGAAAGGTACTACTGCTGTTATGTTTAGCAATACTGCAAACGTTCCTGCTAAGTTAATCAAAGACAAAGCGAAAGACGGTATTCCCGGACTGAAAGCTGCATATGCAGAAGAAAGCTTCTACATTGGTGCTGATCAATTGGATGCTCTCGTTTCAATCAAGAGTAAGAATGAAGTTATCGCCGATATCGTTGCCCTGTTGCAATCTCCGGCCAAGAATGTTATTTCTGCTCTTCAATCAGGTGGTAACACCCTTCACGGAGTTCTCAAGACTCTTGGTGAACGTCCCGAATAATTTTCAAAAATCAACAAAGTATTTAAACAATTAAAATCATACAAAAAATGGCAGATTTGAAAGCTTTTGCAGAACAATTAGTTAACTTGACAGTAAAAGAAGTTAATGAACTTGCAACTATCCTTAAAGAA
>JAGATY010000051.1 GCA_017621035.1 Bacteroides sp.
AATCATCTGTTTTGATGGGAAGAACATCAAAGGACTGTCGGTAGATGATTGGGTGAACATCCGTCAGTCATCGCTCAGTATGCTGTTTCAAGAGTTGCGACTCTTTCCCGAACTGTCGGCTTGGGAGAATGTACAGATCAAGAATACTTTGACAAACTTCAAACAGAAGAAAGAAATCAAGCTTTGGTTTGAGGCATTGGGTATAGCCGACAAATGGGATGTGCCGTTAGGAAAGCTATCGTTCGGCCAACAGCAACGGGTGGCGCTGATGCGTGCCTTGTGCCAGCCGTTTGACTTTATCTTCCTGGATGAACCGGTGAGCCATTTGGATGAAGAGAACGGACGCATCATGGCTGCTGTCTTGAGTGAAGAAGCCGACAAGCAGGGAGCCGGAATTGTGGTGACCTCTATTGGCAAGCATTTGGAGTTGGAATACAATAAAACGCTGAAGCTATGAGATTGGTGTGGAAATTATTACGCAGTCATGTAAGTGTGTCGCAGTTGGCCGGTTTCTTCTTGGCCAATCTTTGTGGCATGGTGATTGTGCTGCTCAGTATACAGTTCTATAACGATGTGTTGCCTGTGTTTACGGGAGGTGACAGTTTTTTGAAGAAGGATTACCTCATTGTGAGCAAGAAGGTGAGTACACTCGGCTCGTTTGTGGGTAAGAGCCGTACCTTCTCGGAACGCGACAAGGAGGAGATAGAAGCCCAACCGTTTACCAAAGGAGTAGGAGCTTTTACTCCCTCGCAATTCAAGGTCTCGGCCGGTGTGGGGATGGAACAGGTTGGCTTACAGATGTCAACTGCCATGTTCTTTGAATCCGTTCCCGATAAGTATGTGGATGTGAATCTGGACAAGTGGCATTTTACACCGGGTGAGGAGACCATTCCTATCATCATTCCTCGAAACTATCTGAACTTGTATAATTTCGGCTTTGCACAGAGCCGGAGTCTGCCCCAATTGTCGGAAGGGGTTATGGGGATGATAAACCTTGAAATCCGAATCAGTGGAGGAGGCATGCGCGATACTTTCAAAGGAAACATTGTAGGATTCTCTGACCGTCTGAATACGATATTGGTTCCCGAAAGTTTCATGAATTGGGCCAATCAGACCTATGCTGCCGGTGAAGTGAAAGAACCGTCACGCCTCATTGTAGAGGTGAACAATCCGGCTGATGACCGCATTGCCCGTTTCTTTAAGGACAAGGGATATGAAACCGAAGACGATAAGTTGGATGCCGGTAAAACCACCTGGTTCCTGAAACTGATTGTGGGTATTGTAATGGCGGTGGGACTTGTGATCAGTGCTTTGTCGTTCTACATCCTGATGCTGAGTATTTTCTTGTTGCTGCAGAAGAACAGTACGAAGTTGGAAAATCTGCTGATGGTAGGTTATAGTCCTGCAAAGGTGGCTTTGCCTTATCAGTTCCTGACTGTAGGACTGAATGCTGTGGTATTATTGTTGGCTGTTGGTCTGGTGTTGCTTCTCCGTGGTGGTTATTTGGACAAGTTGCAGAATCTCCTTCCCGGTTTGGAAGGTGGAATGCTATGGCCTATGCTGGTGATTGGCTTCCTACTTTTTGTACTGGTATCGGTCTTTAATGTGTTGGCTGTCCGTCGCAAAATTAATGGTTTGATTAAGAAATAGAATTTCCCTTTATAATAAATTTATGATAAAGCAAGTAGAATTTATATTGCGGGGCCGTAGTCGTGGTTTTCACCTGATAACTGAAGAGGTGAAACGCCAGTTACCTCCGTTGCCGAAAGTGGGGTTACTCAATCTCTTTATACAGCATACCAGTGCGGCGCTGAGCATCAACGAGAATGCTGATCCGGATGTGCGTGTAGATATGGAATCCATCTTCAACCAT
>JAGATY010000004.1 GCA_017621035.1 Bacteroides sp.
GGGAATATGACGTATCTTTGGCATATTGAATATTTGAATGCCTAAAGATACGAAAACTTTAGGATATACCAAAGCCCTTGCTTGTGAAAGTAGGGGCTTTGTGATAAAAAATGAGGGCGTGCCGATTTTTGACACACCCTCCATCAGTATGTATTGAAATATCTTTCTCATTTTCTTTTCCTCCATTAGATTAAGTCTGTTTCAGAATCATTGTCCCAACCGTTACCAAACGGATTGCCGATGTTGTCCGTTATTACTTGCCCGATAGTCACCTTGTTCTTGCCTACCTTGAGGCTGAATGTGTAGTGGGTGCCGGCTGTGAGGGTAAGGTAATTATCCTCGGACATCTTTGCTTCCAACCTTTTGTCTCCGGTAAATTCACCGATGTCGATTTTGACAAACGTATCTCCTAACGTGTAGGTACCTGCCGGGATGTATGCGCTACAGTCATAGTGATAGTCAGCGTTGCTGTCGGCGGTAGAACAGTAGGCTGTCACTTCGGGAATAGAGCTGTCTTTTGTCATCACATAGAGGTCGGTGATGGGGGTTTGTTCCGTTCCCGTTCCCTTCTGGAACTCGCCGTCGAGATACACTTTGAAAGTCACCTTGGCAAAATGGTGCTTGAAGTTGAGCGAGAGCGACCCGTCTGTGGCAACCGTGCCGGTAGCTGTCATAACATCGGCAGCATTGAAAGCGTCCACGTCGCTCTGGTCTTCGGTGAGCGCCACAGAGTAGTCGGTGGCTGAGGTGAAGGTGACGGTCTCTCCCCTGTGTGCCAAAGCGGTGACATTTGTTCCCAGTTTATCCACCTTGACAGCATTCCACCCTGTACTCTCAGTGTAGGTCATTTGGTGGGTGGTGTGTACTCCGTCGTTCCACAGCTCCAGGGTAAAGTCACCGGTAAAGGTTTCGGTGTTCGTTGCCTCTTCTCCCTCAGTGGCGGTGCGTGTCAGGATAGTGATTTCCTTTTTGTCGCCATCGGGTGCCATGGGGTCATCCTCGTTGCTGCACGCCGTCAGTGTGAGGGCGAGGGCTGCCAGCAGGCAGGCTAATGTTTTGTTCTTTCTCATATAGTCTTTCGTTTTACTGTTATTCCTATTTATTCTGTTTTAAGGTCGTCACCCTCTGTTGAACTCCATTTGTCGGCGGTGATGCCACCCATCTCTACGATGGCGTTGTTCAGCAGGTAGGCTTTGCCGGCGGTGAGGGTCAGCGGGTCGTCGGAGGTGGCAGTGTAGCTGGTCTTTCCGGTGCGGTCGCTGCGGGTGATGGTGAAGGTGCCGGTCGGGGCGGTGCCATCCATCGGGGCGGTGGTGCTGCCGTAGAAGTAGGCATTTCCGTCGGCATCGGTCGTGGCGGTGTAGGTGTCGGCCTGGAATCCGTCGGCGGGAGCGTAGTTGCTTCCGGCAGTGAGGGTAATGGTGACGTCCGGTATACCGGTGTAGACACGCAAGCGTGCCTGCTCCGTCTTCCAGGCGGGAGTGGCTGCGGTGCCGGAGAGGGTCCACAGCTCGGGGGCGCTGGTGCGGGCATCGGTGCAGGGGGCGAGGGTGTTTCCGGTGGTGGTGTCCCACTGCAGCTCGGGGGCGTAGTAGAGGACGGCGGTGGAGCCTACGTCGGTAGCCAGTTCGTCAATCACCAGGCTGGCGTTGAGCTGTCCGCTACTGTTCAGGGAGACGTCGGGATGACTGCTGCTCCACGCCGAGCCGTCGTAGGTCAGCGTGGCATAGATGTCGGCACTCTTCTCTGCCGCATCCAGGGTGTAGGTGAAGTGGGCGTGCAACATCACGCGGTCGCCACCGGCCCAGGCGGAGCCGGCTTCGGCATTGGCGCGTGTCTGTCCGCCGCCGCCCCCATCGTCCTGTTCTCCACTATCGTTTTCATGGAACGACGGCCGCGCATGGAGCGAGATGCCCAGCGGCACCGTGGTTCGGCAAGGGGTTAATGACTGCTCCTCGGCGCAGGAGGCGAAGAGGAGGGCTGCGAGGGGGATGAGATTCTTTAGTTTCATATCCGATTTCTATTTATGGTTGTAAACATCGTACACTAATCGGGTACAAAAAATACATATTTGTGAAATAAAACAAAATGATTTGGAAAAGAAATGCTGGGATTGTGCAAGAAATATTCAAAGAGAAGTGAAATTTTCCTGTCAGTATGTTCACGATTTCCGCAAAACCCTGTATCTTTGCCGCCGAAACCAATGCAACTAAGACAAATGGGTACGAAGAGGTACGCACAGAAGAATACAGAACTCGGAAGAGGCTTCGCACGGAACGGGTGTTCCGCACGGAGCCTTTTTTTATATAATATAATGTGTCATGGAACAACTGAAGCATGAATGCGGCGTGGCGATGATTCGCCTGCTGAGGCCGCTGGAGTATTACGAGCAGAAGTATGGCTCGCGGATGTACGGGCTGCACAAACTCTATCTGTTGATGGAGAAGCAGCACAACCGCGGACAGGAGGGCGCCGGCATGGTGTGCGTCAAGCTGGACGCCCGTCCGGGTGAGGAGTACATGTTCCGCGAGCGGGCACTGGGAGCAGGCGCCATCACGGAGATTTTCGACCGCCTGCAACTGCCCACCGCCTGCGAACTCTACATGGGACACCTCCGGTACAGCACTACCGGGAAGCGTGGCCTTTCTTATGTCCATCCCTTCCTCCGCCGCAGCAACTACCGCGCCAACAACCTCGCCCTGTGCGGCAATTTCAACATGACCAACGTAGACGAAACCTTCCATCGCATCACCGACGAGGGGCAGCATCCGCGACAGTATGCCGACACCTACATCATGCTGGAACAGGTGGGACATCGCCTGGACCGTGAGGTGGAACATCTCTACGACGCCTGCCGCGCCCGGGGACTGAAGGGCATGGAGGCCACGGCCTACATCGAAGCCCACATCGACCTGGCCAACGTGTTGCGCACGGCCAGCCGTGATTGGGACGGAGGTTACGTGATGTGTGGCGTGACGGGAAGCGGAGAGAGCTTTGCCCTGCGCGACCCCTGGGGCATCCGTCCGGCCTACTGGTACATGGACGACGAGGTGATGGTGCTGGCCTCCGAACGACCCGTCATCCAGACGGTGCTGAACGTGACGGCCGAGCGCGTGAACGAACTGCAGCCCGGACAGGCACTACTCCTCAGTAAGGCGGGACAGCTGCGGTTAGAGCAAATCAATCCCGCCCGGGAGAAGCGGGCATGCTCCTTCGAGCGCATCTACTTCAGCCGGGGAAGTGACGTGGATATATATAAGGAAAGGAAACTGCTGGGCGAGAAGCTGGTGGCACCCGTGCTGGAGGCCATCGGCGGAGACATTGCCCACACGGTCTTCTCCTTCATCCCCAACACCGCCGAGGTGGCCTTCTACGGACTGCTGGAGGGATTCGACAACTACCTGAACGAGCTGAAGGTGCGCCAGATAGAGGCACTGGGCCACAACCCCGACCACAACGAGCTGGAGCGCATCCTCTCCCTGCGCATCCGCAGCGAGAAGGTGGCCATCAAGGACATCAAGCTGCGCACCTTCATCGCCGAGGGGAACAGCCGCAACGACCTGGCCGCCCACGTCTACGACATCACCTACGGAAGCCTCCGAGCGGGGGTGGACAACCTGGTCGTCATCGACGACAGCATCGTGCGCGGCACTACCCTCCGGCAGAGCATCATCGGCATACTGGACCGCCTCGGGCCGAAGAAGATTGTCATCGTCAGCTCCTCGCCGCAGGTGCGCTACCCCGACTACTACGGCATCGACATGGCCAGCATGGAGCAGTTCATTGCCTTCCGTGCTGCCATCGCCCTGCTGAAGGAGCGGGGCAGGGAAGACATCATCACCTCGGCCTACCGCAAGGCCAAGGCACAGGAGGCTCTCCCCAAAGAGCTGATGCAGAACCCCGTGAAGGACATCTACGCCCCCTTCACCGACCGGGAAATCTCCGCCAAGATGGTGGAACTCCTCACCCCGCCGGGCACACGGGCGCAGGTGGAGATTGTCTACCAGACGCTGGACGGCCTGCACGAGGCCTGCCCCAACCACACGGGCGACTGGTACTTCAGCGGAGACTATCCCACACCGGGCGGAGTGAAGCTGCTGAACAAATCGTTTATAGAATACATTGAAACCACATGGCACGCAGATGACGCAGATGCGGCAGATTTGCGCGGATTGAAAATATAATCTGCGGTCATCTGCACAATCTGCGTCATCTGCGTGCTACTAATAAACAAGGAGACAACAACAATGAAGAACGTAACATTGATTCTCGACGACGGCACCCGCTTCACGGGCCGCTCGTTCGGGTACGAAAAGGAGGTGGCGGGCGAAGTGGTGTTCAACACCGCCATGACGGGATACCCCGAGAGCCTGACCGACCCCTCGTATGCCGGTCAGCTGATGGTGCTGACTTACCCGCTGGTGGGAAACTACGGCGTGCCGCCCTGCACCACCGGAGCCGACGGACTGCCCACCTATCTGGAGAGCGGCCGCATCCATGCCGACGCCATCATCGTGAGCGACTACAGCGAACGCTTCAGCCACTGGAACGCGGCCGAGAGTCTGGCCGACTGGCTGAGGCGCGAACACATCCCCGGCATCACGGGCATCGACACCCGCGCACTGACGCAAATCCTCCGCGAGCGGGGCGTGATGATGGGGAAAATCTTGTTTAATGAAGAAGATTTCCAAACACAGAGACACAAAGACACGGAGGAAACCATCTCTGTGTCTCCGTGTCTCTGTGTTCCCAACTATGGCAGCATCAACTACGTGGACCGAGTCTCCTGCAAGGAGATTATCCGCTACAACGAGGGCGCCGGAAAGAAGGTTCTTCTCGTGGATTGCGGCGTGAAAGCCAACATAATAAGGTGTCTGCTGAAGAGGGGCGTCGAGGTCATCCGCGTGCCGTGGAACTACGACTTCAGCGGGCTGCAGTACGACGGGCTCTTCATCAGCAACGGGCCGGGCGACCCCGATACCTGCGATGCCGCCGTGCAGAACATCCGCCGAGCCATGACCGACCCCTCGCTCCCCATCTTCGGCATCTGCATAGGCAACCAGCTGCTGGCCAAGGCCGCCGGAGCCTCCGTCTACAAGCTGAAGTACGGACACCGCAGCCACAACCAGCCCGTGCGGAGGGTGGGCACCAACCGATGCTTCATCACCAGCCAGAACCACGGCTATGCGGTGGACGCCGACACGCTGCCCGCCGACTGGGAACCGCTCTTCGTCAACATGAACGACGGCTCCAACGAGGGCATCCGCCACCGCACCAACCCCTGGTTCTCCGCCCAGTTCCACCCCGAGGCGTGCAGCGGGCCTACCGACACGGAGTTCCTCTTCGACGAGTTTGTCCGCCTCGTGGCTCCGAAATCTTAGCCGAAGAACCTTTCGGAGCGGTACGAAAGGGTGAAAAACCACTTCGACACCGCCACGAAGCGGTACGAAACGGCTACGAAGCACTTCGAAGGCACCTCGGAGCGGTACGAAACGGCTGCGAAGCACTTCGACGACGCCTCGGAGCGGTACGAAATGGCTACGAACCCCTTCGACGGCGTTTCGGAGCGGTCGACGGCGGTGCCGAACCACTTCGCAGGCTTCACGGAGCAGTACGAGGCGGTGCCGAACCACTTCGCCGGCGTCACGGAGCGGTCGGCGGCGGTGTCGAAGCACTTCGGCGGCATCTCGGAGCGGTCGGCGGCGGTGCCGAAGCACTTCGGCGGCACTTCGGAGTGGTACGAAACGGTGCCGAACCCCTTCGCCGGCATTTCGGAGCGGTACGAAGCCCCCTTGCAATTAAAATTTGTATGGATTTAATATTCTTAGAACACAGAGACGCAAAGACACGGAGTCTTTGTATTTATAGATAAGTTTTTTCTCTGTGTCTCCGTGTCTCTGTGTTCTGAAAATACATTTAAAAACAATCTCTTAGGATTTAACCCAAAACTCAGCATTATGCAAGAAAAACAGATAAAGAAAGTGCTGCTCCTCGGCTCGGGCGCACTGAAGATAGGCGAAGCCGGCGAGTTTGACTACAGCGGCAGCCAGGCGCTCAAGGCGCTCAGAGAGGAGGGCATCACCTCCGTCCTCATCAACCCCAACATCGCCACGGTGCAGACCTCGGAGGGCGTGGCCGACCAAATCTACTTCCTCCCCGTCACCCCCTACTTCGTGGAGAAGGTCATCGAGAAGGAACGCCCCGACGGCGTGCTGCTCTCCTTCGGCGGACAGACGGCGCTGAACTGCGGCGTGGCCCTCTATCAGGCAGGCGTGTTCCGGAAGTACGGCGTCCGTGTGCTGGGCACCCCCGTGCAGGCCATCATGGACACCGAGGACCGTGAACTGTTCGTCCGCAAGCTGGACGAAATCGGCGTGAAGACCATCAGGAGCGAGGCCGTGGAGACGCTGGCCGACGCCCGCCGTGCCGCCCGCGAGCTGGGCTACCCCGTCATCATCCGCGCGGCATACGCCCTGGGCGGACTCGGCTCCGGCTTCTGCGACAACGAGGCGGAGCTGGACGCGCTGGCCGAGAAGGCCTTCTCCTTCTCCCCCCAGGTGCTGGTGGAGAAGAGCCTCAAGGGCTGGAAGGAGGTGGAGTATGAGGTGGTGCGCGACCGCTACGACAACTGCATCACCGTGTGCAACATGGAGAACTTCGACCCGCTGGGCATCCACACGGGCGAGTCGATAGTCATCGCCCCCAGTCAGACCCTCTCCAACACCGACTACCACAAGCTGCGCGAGCTGGCCATCCGCATCATCCGCCACATCGGCATCGTGGGCGAGTGCAACGTGCAGTACGCCTACGACCCGCAGTCGGAAGACTACCGCGTCATCGAGGTGAACGCCCGCCTCAGCCGCTCGTCCGCCCTGGCTTCCAAAGCCACCGGCTACCCCCTGGCCTTCGTCGCCGCCAAGCTGGGTCTGGGCTACGGCCTGTTCGAGCTGAAGAACTCCGTCACCAAGACCACGAGCGCCTTCTTCGAGCCGGCGCTGGACTATGTGGTGTGCAAAATCCCCCGCTGGGACCTCGGCAAGTTCCACGGCGTGGACCGCGAGTTGGGCAGTTCGATGAAGTCGGTGGGCGAGGTGATGGCCATCGGCCGCACCTTCGAGGAAGCCATCCAGAAGGGTCTCCGCATGATAGGGCAAGGCATGCACGGCTTCGTGGAGAACAAGGAGCTGGTCATCCCCGACATCGACAAGGCCCTGCGCGAGCCGACCGACAAGCGCATCTTCGTCATCAGCAAAGCCCTCCGTGCCGGCTACTCCGTGGACCAAATCCACGAGCTGACCAAGATTGACAAGTGGTTCTTGTATAAGCTGGAAAATATTATGGAGACGAGTAAAGAACTGAGAGGCGGACCCTCCCCCGACCCCTCCACAAGGGAGGGGAGTGGAATGTCCTGCAACGGTATCTACTCCTTCCCCTTGGGGAAGGCCGGGATGGGGTCCGTGTCCGCCCTGCTCCGCAAGGCCAAAGTCCAAGGCTTCTCCGACTTCCAAATCGCCCGTGCCCTCGGCCTCGAAGCCACGATGAGCGGCGAGGAGGCCTCGATGCTCGTCCGCCAATGGCGCAAGCAGCTCGGCATCCTCCCCGTGGTGAAGCAGATAGATACCCTCGCGGCGGAGTATCCGGCGCAGACGAACTACCTCTACCTCACCTATCAGCAGACCCACCTAAATCCTCCCTGTGAGGGAGGACTTGCGGATAGTCGGAGTAACTTATCTCCCTCCCTCACAGGGAGGGCTGGGGTGGGTCTCGAGGGCAATCTATCTCCCTCCCTCACAGGGAGGGCCGGGGTGGGTCCCGAGGGGCTTGTGGGTCTCCCTTCCATCATCGTCCTCGGCTCCGGCGCCTACCGCATCGGCTCCTCCGTGGAGTTCGACTGGTGCGGCGTGCAGGCGTTGAACACCATCCGCAAGGAGGGATGGGAGAGTGTCATGATCAACTACAACCCCGAAACCGTCTCCACCGACTACGACATGTGCGACCGCCTCTACTTCGACGAGCTGACCTTCGAGCGCGTGATGGACATCATCGAGGTGGAGAACCCCTACGGCGTCATCGTCTCCACCGGCGGACAGATTCCCAATAACCTCGCCCTCCGCCTCGACGCGCAGGGCGTGAACATCCTCGGCACCTCGGCCCGGAGCATCGACAATGCCGAAGACCGCGACAAGTTCTCCGTCATGCTCGACCGCATCGGCGTGGACCAGCCCGAGTGGAGCGCGCTCACCTCGATGGAGGACATTCACCGCTTCATCGACAAGGTGGGCTTTCCCGTGCTGGTGCGCCCGTCGTATGTGCTGAGCGGTGCGGCCATGAACGTCTGCTCCAACGAGGAGGAGCTGGAACGCTTCCTCAAGCTGGCCGCCAACGTGAGCAAGAAGCACCCCGTGGTGGTGAGCCAGTTCATCGAGCACGCCAAGGAGGTGGAGATGGATGCCGTGGCCCGCAACGGCGAAATCATCGTCTACGCCATCTCGGAACACATCGAGTACGCCGGCGTACACTCGGGCGACGCCACCATCCAGTTCCCCCCGCAGAAGCTCTATGTGGAGACCGTCCGCCGCATCAAGCGCATCACCCGCCAGATAGCCAAGGAGCTGAACATCTCCGGCCCCTTCAACATCCAGTTCCTGGCGCGCGACAACGACATCAAGGTCATCGAGTGCAACCTCCGTGCCTCGCGCTCCTTCCCCTTCGTGAGCAAGGTGCTGAAGATAAACTTCATCGAGTTGGCCACCCGCGTGATGCTCGGTCTGCCCGTCGAGAAGCCGGAGAAGAACCTCTTCGACCTCGACTATGTGGGCATCAAGGCCAGCCAGTTCTCCTTCAACCGCCTGCAGAAGGCCGACCCCGTGCTGGGCGTCGACATGGCCTCCACCGGCGAAGTGGGCTGCATCGGTCAGGACACCTCGTGCGCCATCCTCAAGGCGATGCTCTCCGTGGGCTACCGCATTCCCGACAAGGAGAAGGGCATCTTGCTCTCCACCGGCAACGCCAAGCAGAAGGCCGATATGCTGGACGCCGCCCGTCGCTTGCACAAGCAGGGCTACCGGCTCTATGCCACCGGCGGCTCGTCCCGCTTCCTCACCGAGAACGGTGTGCCGAATACCCTCGTCCATTGGCCGAGCGAGGATGCGCAGCCCCAAGCCCTCGACCTGCTCCACCGCAAGGAGATTGACCTGGTGGTGAACATCCCGAAGAACCTCACCAGCGGCGAGCTGACCAACGGCTACAAAATCCGCCGTGCCGCCATCGACCTGAACATTCCGCTCATCACCAACGCCCGCCTCGCCAGCGCCTTCATCAGCGCCTTCTGCTCGATGACGGTGGATGATTTGGCGATAAAGAGTTGGGGGGAGTATAAGTAGAAGGCGAAGTAGACCCTCCCAAACCCCGCCCCAAAGGAAAGGGCTGGGGAGGGCCTCTTCGATGACGCCATTGGCTACTCCTCACAGTTTTCGTGCTCATTCATAAAAGTAGCACTTTGTTCTAAGATGAGTTGCTATACCATCGGTGAAGAGAAGAAGTATGCACCAGTCTCTTTGCAACTATCCCTATTTTATCTTGCCGTTTTCCCACCAACTTCTCTTTTTGACGTTTTGTCATTTTGATATTCAAACCGCCTGAGAATCGCGTATTTTCGGGCGAGGGGAGGGGTGGTGGAGAATTTTAAAGTGAAAAGTGGTTATCTTGTTGACTGCTAGATATATCGCGAAATGTTTACAGAAATTCTAGAGAAAATCAGAGGGGAAAATGGGGGGATTTGCTCCTTCTTGGAGGAAGATTAAGACCTTTGGGGCGGAAGATTTAATGCTTTAGGCCGGAAGTCTTATACTTTTGGGGCAAAAGAATAAGAGTTTTGGCCTCCGAAACACCGACTGTTTTGCCCGAAAGTGCGGACTTTTCATCGAAAAGTCTCGGTGTTTTGCCGAAAAGTCTCACTGTTTTGGCCGTGAAGTGCTCTTTCTAGCCGGAAATCTCCGCTAGATTGAGCATTTTTGTTGAAGTGTCGGTTAGCAAAAGTCGGCTTTTCTTTCTCTTTTGTTACAAAAATGGTGCTGTTTGCTTGCAATGTGTTAATCGGATTTCGGCGTTGAAATGGCTCGGAAGGGATAATAAAGGTGGCTTCCTCTTAAAATAGTAAGGTGTAATGCAGATATCTTTCTTATAAATTTTGTACTTTTGCACCTTGTTTGAAAATAACCGGTATAAACTTAAAAACGAAATAAAAATGGCAGTAGAACTTAAAGATCTGACCAAGCGCAGTGAGAATTACTCACAGTGGTACAACGAGTTGGTGGTGAAAGCCGACCTTGCCGAGCAGTCTGCCGTACGCGGCTGTATGGTGATTAAACCTTACGGATATGCTATTTGGGAAAAGATGCAACGTCAATTGGACGATATGTTCAAGGCTACGGGGCACGTTAATGCTTACTTCCCCTTATTGATACCGAAGTCTTTCCTCAGTCGCGAGGCCGAGCACGTAGAAGGCTTTGCCAAAGAGTGTGCAGTGGTGACCCATCACCGTCTAAAGAATGCGCCTGACGGCAGTGGGGTAGTGGTTGACCCCGAAGCTAAGTTGGAAGAGGAATTGATTATTCGTCCTACCTCCGAGACTATTATCTGGAACACTTATAAGAACTGGATTAACTCTTATCGTGACCTTCCCATCCTCTGTAACCAATGGGCTAACGTGATGCGTTGGGAAATGCGCACCCGTCTTTTCCTGCGTACGGCCGAGTTCCTCTGGCAGGAAGGTCATACGGCTCATGCTACCCGCGAGGAGGCTGAAGAGGAAGCTGTTAAGATGCTGAACGTGTATGCCGAGTTTGCCGAGAAATACATGGCCGTGCCGGTAGTTAAAGGTGTGAAGAGCGCCAACGAACGTTTTGCCGGAGCACTGGATACTTACACCATCGAAGCTATGATGCAAGATGGTAAGGCATTGCAAAGCGGTACCTCACACTTCTTGGGACAGAACTTTGCCAAAGCGTTTGATGTGCAGTTTGTCAATAAGGAAAACAAGCTGGAGTACGTATGGGCGACCTCATGGGGTGTGTCAACTCGTCTGATGGGTGCACTTATCATGACCCACTCCGATGACAACGGCTTGGTTCTTCCTCCGCATCTTGCCCCCATCCAGGTAGTAATCGTACCTATTTATAAGAACGCAGAGATGTTGGCAAAGATTGATGAAAAGATTGCCGGCATCGTTGAGAAACTGAAGGCCATGGGCATTAGTGTGAAGTATGACAATGCTGATAACAAGCGTCCGGGCTTTAAGTTTGCCGACTACGAAGTGAAAGGCGTTCCTGTTCGCTTGGTAATGGGTGGTCGCGACCTGGAAAACAACACAATGGAGGTAATGCGTCGAGACACACTGGAGAAAGAGACTCGCTCTTGCGACGGTATCGAGGAGTATGTAAAGAATCTGCTTGAAGAAATCCAGGCCAATATCTATAAGAAGGCACTTGACTATCGCAACAGCCGCATCCGTGTGGTAGATACGTATGAAGAGTTCAAGGAAAAGATTGAAGAAGGTGGTTTCATTCTGGCTCACTGGGACGGTACGGTTGAGACAGAGGAGAAGATTAAGGAGGAAACCAAAGCAACCATTCGTTGCGTTCCGTTTGATGCCTTCTATGAAGGCGATAAGGAACCCGGCAAGTGTATGGTAACCGGCAAACCGTCGAAGTGCCGTGTAATCTTTGCCCGCTCTTATTGATGAAATAGGGAATACACCTTATTTATATTATAGGAAAGCAAGATTTATATTATAGGAAACCAAGAAGCGGTGGCCGTCTGTAGTAGATGTGCTACCGCTTCTTAGTTATTTTATCTGCTTATTTCAGTTTGCTGTCAGGCTATTGTGCCCTTTTCTCTTTGGCTCTGGCCGTTTGTTGAGTGGGGGCAGGTTCGGTTTGCTCGGTGGCTTCACGCTTTGGTTGTGACTGTTTCTTTTCCAATCGGCGTAACTTCCATTTGTTCCAGAAGAGCAAATCGCTCCACTTGTTGAACTCCTTCTTAAAGATGATACCAATGCCCTGAGTGGTAAGATTGGTTTGGGTATAGTAACGGTCGTTGGTTTCATTGTAAGCTTTCAGTCGAATGTCACCGGAGCGGGTAACCAACCATTCGGCTTCGAAGTCGCCCACAAAGTTGGTATTGGCCATCGGGTTCTCCCGATAACCAAAGTTACCGTTAATGAGCAGGCGGTTATTAAGCAGTTGGCCGGACAACATGCCGGCAAATTCCATATCGTTCCAACCTTCGCCGGTACTAAGATTTGTGCCAATGTTCCAGTTGTTGCTATTGATAACTTGCGACAAAGCATTGTTCAGCTGTCCGGAAAGAGTAGAGGAGAGCACGCTGGACATCATGTTTGAATTCTGTGTGGCCTCTACATTTTCCGGTGTATAGAACTTTCCGATGCCCAGCAGATAGAGTATTTGCATGTTCATCTGTTCGTCTGTCGGGATGTAGTTGCGTACCAAAGCCTGCACTTCATCGCGTTCGTTCGGCAACTCCAAGCCCAGTTTGACGGTAGGAGAGGTCAACTGCCCGCTGATGCCCATGGTACAATTTACCTTTACGCTGGTTTGGGTGACATACTCGCTGGCATTGGGCATCAGGTCGTTAAGCGAGGCAGAGTTTACGGTGTAAGCGGCCTGAATGTCGAGGTTTGCATCTTCCGGTGCTCCACTAAAGGAGATGGTACTGCCGTCGCTGATGTTAAAGTCCTTTCGGATTACTTCTTGCAGGCTGAATTTGTAGACTCCCTGACTGAGACGATAGTTACCAAACATCTTGAAGTCGCCCTTATTGTAGAACTCAGCCCGAATGTTACCGGTTCCTCGACCGCTGATGTAGTCGCCCGCAATAGGATCCATGATGATTCTCATGGTAGCGTCGGGAGTTGCTTCCAGCTGAAGGTTCAGGCGTAAGTCGCTATCGCCTTCATCGTCTTGCTGCTTGATTTCTTTCTGTGCAAGCTCGAAGATGGAGAGTTGCACGGAGTCTTGTACGGCACGTCGGGGTGTCTTGTCCACGAAACGAATAAACTGATTGCTGGTGGCCGTGGTTACATTGTCTTTAATATAGGTAAAGACGGAGTTGCGATTGGTTGACAAGGCAAGGTCTACGTTTAACCCATCTCGTGCGTTACCCGACAAGGTAACGTTGCCTGTACCGTACACAGTTCCGTAGAAAGGATAGTCGGGAGACTCTTGTGTATTCATCACCAGCATGTTGTTCAGGTTAAAGTTGAACTGATAGCGCATGTCTTTAAAGTGGTTGTAACGCAAGTAACCACTCATTCTGCCCTGACGTCCTACTTCGTCGAATACACGATTGTTGTTGAAGGTAAGTCCGTCCGGTTCAATCAGAATACTGTCTTTCACGTTGAACATAGTATTAAGCATGGCAATCTTCAACGAGGCATCGCCCAGTACACGGCCTTGCATGGTGAGTGCCTTAAACTTTCCGTAGAGATGAACGTCACCCGTGACGCGGGCTTTAAACTCAGGAGTGATGTCTTCTAAGAAGTTGTGTATAAACTTTAAGTTGGTGTTTTGGGCTTTAATCTGTAAGTCCAGCGCACTGGTAGGTTTGATGGGGTAGACAAAGCCATACACATTGGTTTGGGAGAGATTCTCTTCTTCGATGTGGGCATCCAGCAAGATTCCTTTTACGTCGTGGTGCCATTCGCCATGAATGTTGGCATTACCCAGGGGACCTCCAAACAGTCCGAAGTTGCGGATGGATAAGTCGGTCTGCATAACAGGTTTATCCAACACGCCACTGGCTAAGGCCGGGCCGGTGGCTTCTCCCTGAAAACTTACGCCAAGGTCGGCAATGTCGAAGATGTAACCGATATTGATATCTTTCAAATCTAGGCGTACGGTGTCTTCCGGCAATTTGGAAAGTGTGCCGTTGACACGTAAGTGCCGGCGGTTCTCATGGCTGAAATAGAAGTTGTTGATATGGACTTTGCCGGAGTCGATAACCACCTGCGAGGGGTGTACTTCCCATAGTGTATCGCTCAAGATGATTTGAGTCGGCAGAATGTCGACGGTGGTTTTCAGTGCTCCTCGCTCTGCTTTCTTGTTTTTGTTGCGGAAACGTTTCTGTTTGGAAGCTTGCCCGTCGCTCTCTTCTGCTCTTACAAAGTTAGTCAGGGCAGAGAGTCTGCCTCCGTAAGTCAGTGCACTGCTATTGCCCCAGTTAACGGTTGTGCTCAGGCGGTCTTCTTTGGCTTCGGTTTCCACGGCTAAGTTGATGGCTCCATCTTTCTTACGATTGTTGAAGCGGAATTTGGCTTGAATGCGGTCGCCGGAGTTCTCACAAAGCAATACTCCGGACTCGATGAACTTATCTTTGTAAAGCAAACGGGGGAAGTAGCCTTCTACACGCAGACGTTCCGCTTTGTCGTTTACATATCCTTTTATTGTGGAGTGTGCATAGACCTTGAGCGGAATCTGAAGGACATCGTAAAGCAGGTCGGTATTGTGTACATGCAAATCGAATCGGAAGTTGTTTTCTGTCTTTATCTTGCTATCATTGGCTTCGATAAGTGCCGGCAAATAGCGATGCAAGATGTTTTGTATGCTGGTTGGCAAGGTTTTGTAAGAGTAGTCGCCCTCAATCTTTCCTTGCAGGAAGTTGGAAGCGATGTGCAGGCTCTTCTCGTGCTTGTTTTTGCGGATAGCGGTAATCTTTAGGTTGTCCAGCAGATATTGGTTGTCCGGAGAAGTGACTTGCAGGCTGTCTATATTGATTTCACCGTTCATTTCATCGATAGAACCACCGGTAAAGTTGGCTCTGAGCTTAATGGACATTTCGGTATCTTCATATGCCGGAGTTAGTTGCAGGTCGTGAGGGCGGAAGTTGGCTAAGGCAGCCGTGAAATTGAAAGTGGGAGTGTGAGCAACAGTATTGAACATGCCGTTCAGGGCAAAAGTACCGTTGGGGTCGTTCAGAAACAGACTTCCGGCAAATCCTCCTTGCTGATATTTACCATCCAAGTTGATGCTTTCGTAAGTGTAACCGCTGTAATCAACAGATGCAATGAGTCCTTTAAGGTTGATGTCGGGGTATTGTTCCTTGATGTGTTTGCCATCTACTTTCAGGTTGAATGTGATTTTGCCTAACTTATCGTTGGCCAAAAGCTTATTCAGGTCGAAATTTTCTGTTTCGATGTCGCCCAAGTAGGCAAAGACTCCTTTCTCTTTGTTGGAGGTAAGCATCACGTCGGTATGAATACTTCCAACATCGCTGCGTATCTTTCCGTAAGTAACCAAATCAGTGAAGTAACCGGAAATCTGGCCATTGAAAGATACGGTTCCTAAGTGTTGTAAGATGGGAGGTACTCCCGTGTATTGCTTGCTTAGGTTACGTACAAAGAATGCAATGCCATCTTGATTGGCATACAAACTGTTGAGGTTACCCATGACATAAGCATTTTGTGGACTGGAAAGGTCTTGGAAAGAGACGTCACCTTTTAAATGGAAAGAACGTCCGGCTGTCAGTGAGAGCTTGGAACAGTTTAAGTTATTCAGGGTTCCTCCGGTTTCAATCTCGAGTTCTATTTTATCTTTGAAGGAGGATAGAGCCGGAATGAAAGGGGAGAGGTCTTTTAAAACAATGTGTGACGGTTGCAGATGGAAAGCAAAACGAACATTCTGGGCAAAGTTGTCAAAAGCACTCAGACTGTCGTACTCCATATGAATCGTATCCATTTTTAAAGAGGTGTTGGCCAAATCAATGCCAAAGTTTTCTATTTTGGTGCGCTGTTTGTTGCCAACGACTTTGAGGCTGAGTTTCTTTAGCTCAAATCCGGACTCGGCTTCTTCTATACTCATGCGTTTGATGGCCGCATTCACTGAGTCTTTTTGTAGTGCTTTTAGGGAGATGTTTGCAATGATGTTCTTGAGTTGGATGTGTTGTGGATTGAACTTACCGGGAGTCTTCGGCTCGGATAATACGTTGTACGACATCTTTCCTCGGCGTATCAGCAAGGAGTTGATACGCAAATCCAGGTTACTTTCCTTTTTGACAGTGTCTTTGGAAGCAAATGCATCGAGTACAAATTGAAAATTAGGCTTATCGGTCGGAGTGGCTTTCTCGATGTTGATGTTAAAGCCAAACAGCTGAATATTGCTAATTGAGATTTTTCCTTGTAACAATGGCAATAGGTCGAACTTGGCGGAGAAACGGGTTATTTTTAACATCTCCTTGCCGGTTTGGTCGTGAAGCTGGAGGTTGTCGATAATGATGCGGTTAAGCATTCCGATATTGACCTGGCCGATGGTTAAATCGCTGTGAAGAACGCTTGTCAACTCTTTGGAGACAAGTATGGATAGTTGGCGTTGGATTGCAGGAACGTTCAACAATAAAATAGTGCTGATATACATTCCCAGAATGATACCTAACACCCAGCGTACTATTTTTTTTATTCTTTTGATAGGCGGTTAATTTTGTATTGAGCCAACAAAAATATGAAATAATAAGTTACCAATCCTACTTTTATCACTACTTTTGTGGCGTTTAAACGTAAAAAAATATATGAGTACAATAATATTAGGCATAGAATCTTCTTGTGATGACACTTCGGCAGCTGTAATCAAGGATGGTTATTTACTCTCAAATGTGGTTGCAAGTCAGGCAGTTCATGAGTCTTATGGTGGTGTGGTGCCGGAGTTGGCATCTCGTGCACATCAGCAAAACATTGTACCTGTGGTACATGAGGCTTTGAAGCGTGCCGAAGTTGCAAAAGAAGAGTTGTCGGCTGTAGCTTTTACCAGAGGTCCCGGACTTATGGGATCGTTGTTGGTCGGAGTCTCTTTTGCAAAAGGCTTTGCACGCTCTTTGGGTGTTCCGATGATAGACGTTAACCACTTGAGTGGACATGTGTTGGCTCATTTTATTAAATCAAAGGATTCAGAATCGAAACAGCCGGACTTCCCTTTTCTCTGTTTGTTGGTTTCAGGGGGTAATTCGCAAATCATTTTGGTAAAGGCTTACAATGACATGCAAATCTTGGGACAAACGATTGATGACGCTGCCGGTGAGGCTATTGATAAGTGTTCCAAGGTAATGGGATTGGGCTATCCGGGCGGTCCTATCATTGATCGTTTGGCCAGACAAGGAAATCCGAAGGCTTTCTCATTTAGTAAACCTCATATACCGGGCTTGGACTATAGTTTCAGTGGGTTGAAAACGTCGTTTTTATACTCTTTGCGGAATTGGTTACAAGATGATCCGGACTTCATTGAACACCATAAAGAGGACTTGGCCGCTTCGTTGGAAGCTACTGTTGTAGAGATTTTAATGGATAAACTCAGAAAGGCCGTTAAGCAATATAACATTAAGCAGGTGGCTGTTGCCGGAGGTGTATCGGCCAACAATGGCTTGCGTAATGCGTTTTATGACCATGCCAAACGTTTTGGTTGGGAAGTTTTCATCCCGAAGTTTGGCTATACAACCGACAATGCAGCAATGATAGCTATGGCCGGTTACTTTAAATATCAGGATAAGGAGTTTTGTCCGATAGAGGCTCCGGCATACTCTCGCGTAACTTTATAGTTCTGTTTGCGGACTGGATTAAGACTTTGACAAGGATGATGGTGGAATCCTTGCCTATATATATAAATAAGGTGTAGAATGCAATTGGAAGAAAAAATAGGAAGAGTACTGACTGAACAGGGACTAACTCTTTCCACCGCAGAGAGTTGTACAGGAGGAGGAATAGCTGCATTGCTGACTTCTGTTCCGGGAAGTTCTGCTTACTTCAAAGGAGGTATTGTTGCGTACTCGAATGAAATAAAAGAATCGTTACTTCACGTGTCACAAAAAACGATTGAAAAGTTTGGAGTTGTGAGCGAAGAAACGGTGTGTGAGATGGCAAAAGGTGCGATGAAAACGCTAAAAACTAATTGTTCCATAGCAACGTCGGGAGTAGCCGGACCGGGAGGGGGAACAAAGGAAACTCCTGTCGGAACGATTTGGATAGCAGTTGCCTATAAAAATGAAATTGTCACCAATAAGTTGGACGGCGACGAAGGAAGGAATCGGAACGTACAAAAAGCAATTCAAAAAGCCCTTTTTATACTTTCCAATCTTCTTGAAAATGGGAAAAATACTATTCTACAATGAATTATTTGGAGAAAAACTTGTTTGGTAACGATAAAAGTACTTACTTTGCGCTCTGTTTGAAATAGGCATAAAAAGAAAACTATAAAATTAAGATAGAAATGTCAAAGATTTGTCAAATTACCGGAAAGAAGGCCATGATTGGCAACAACGTTTCACACTCAAAAAGAAGAACAAAGAGAACTTTCGATGTGAACTTGTTTAATAAGAAGTTCTATTACGTAGAGCAAGATTGCTGGATTACTCTTAGCATCTGTGCTAACGGTTTGCGCGTGATTAATAAAAAAGGCTTGGACGCTGCTTTGAAAGATGCAGTAGCGAAGGGTTATTGTGATTGGAAAAACATTAAAGTGATTGGTTAAAACTAAAGGAGAATACCGATTATGGCAAAGAAAGCAAAAGGTAACAGAGTACAAGTGATTCTGGAATGCACAGAACACAAGGATAGCGGTATGCCGGGAACTTCTCGTTATATTACAACGAAGAATAGAAAGAATACCACCGAAAGATTGGAGTTGAAGAAATATAACCCGATTCTGAAGAGAGTAACAGTACATAAGGAAATTAAATAATAATAGTATAACATGGCAAAGAAAGCTGTAGCAACCTTGCACGAAGGCTCTAAAGAAGGTCGTGCTTATACCAAGGTTATCAAGATGGTAAAGTCTCCGAAGACAGGTGCTTACATCTTCGATGAACAAATGGTTCGTAACGAAGAAGTTCAAGATTTCTTCAAGAAGTAAAAACTGATTATACAGTTATAAAAGATAGAAAGAATCCCCTTATTGGTTATCCGATAAGGGGATTTCTTGTGTAATGTGTAATAAAACAATACTATAAGACAGTAAAACGAAAGTTGTACTTTTGTAATTGTTAGTTTTGTTATATCTTTGTGGCATAATCTATTATATACATAAATAAGTTGCTTATGGGATTTTTTAGCTTTTTCTCCAAAGAAAAGAAAGAAACGTTAGATAAGGGATTGTCCAAAACAAAAGAGAGCGTGTTTGGAAAGATTGCCCGTGCCATTGCCGGTAAGTCGAAGGTAGATGATGAGGTATTGGATAATCTGGAAGAAGTGCTTATTACTTCTGATGTGGGTGTGGAGACAACTTTGAAGATTATTGAACGAATCGAGAAGCGTGCTTCTACCGATAAATACATGAATGCAAACGAGTTGAATCATATCCTTAGAGACGAGATTGCTTCCCTGCTAATGGAGAATAATACAGGTGATGTAGATGATTTTGAAGCACCAATCAAGCAGAAACCTTACGTTATAATGGTGGTTGGCGTGAATGGAGTGGGCAAAACAACCACTATCGGCAAGCTGGCTTATCAGTTTAAGAAGGCCGGGAAGTCTGTTTACCTCGGTGCGGCAGATACTTTTCGTGCGGCAGCAGTAGAACAATTGGTTATTTGGGGAGAGCGTGTGGGCGTACCTGTCATTAAGCAAAAGATGGGCTCAGACCCTGCTTCTGTAGCTTATGATACCCTGAGCTCTGCCGTAGCAAATAATGCCGATGTGGTAATTATTGATACAGCAGGACGTCTTCATAACAAAATCGGCTTGATGAACGAGCTTACCAAGATAAAGAATGTAATGAAGAAGGTGGTTCCTGATGCTCCCAATGAGGTGTTGCTGGTATTGGATGGCTCTACTGGACAGAATGCTTTTGAGCAAGCCAAGCAGTTTACATTGGCAACAGAAGTGACCTCTATGGCGGTAACAAAGCTGGATGGTACGGCCAAAGGCGGAGTTGTAATCGGTATTTCAGACCAATTTAAGATTCCGGTGAAGTACATTGGGCTGGGAGAAGGTATGGAAGACTTGCAAGTGTTCCGTAGAAAAGAATTTGTAGATTCTTTGTTTGGAGATAACTAATGAAACGCAATACAATCGATATCATTACACTAGGTTGTTCTAAGAACCTGGTGGATTCAGAACATTTAATGCGCCAACTGGAAGAGGCAGGTTATAAGGTGGAGCATGATTCAGAAAATCCCAAAGGAGAAATAGCCGTCATCAATACCTGTGGATTTATTGGCGATGCTAAGGAAGAGTCAATCAACATGATTCTGGAGTTTGCACAAGCTAAAGAAGAGGGGCGACTGAAGAAGCTCTTTGTAATGGGCTGCTTGTCCGAGCGTTACTTGAAAGAACTTTCTGTTGAGATTCCACAAGTGGATAAATTCTATGGAAAGTATAACTGGAACGATCTTCTGAAGGACTTGGGAAAGGCTTATCAGGAAGAACTCCATATCCAACGCACCCTCACAACCCCTAAACACTATGCTTACTTAAAGATATCCGAAGGTTGTGATAGAACCTGTTCCTATTGTGCAATCCCTATTATAACCGGTCATCATGTCTCTCGTCCGATGGAAGAAATATTGGACGAGGTACGTTATTTAGTAAGCCAGGGGGTGAAAGAGTTTCAGGTGATAGCACAAGAACTTACCTATTACGGGGTCGATCTCTATAAAAAACAGATGCTTCCTGAACTTATCAGACAGTTTTCTGCCATTCCCGGAGTGGAGTGGATACGCTTACACTATGCCTATCCGGCTCATTTCCCCAAAGAATTGTTTCAAGTCATGCGCGAGTCTCCTAACGTTTGCAAGTACATGGATATTGCTTTGCAACACATCAGCAACACTGTTTTGAGCAAGATGCGTAGGAATGTTACCAAGGAGGAAACCTACCAACTAATAGAGATGTTCCGAAAAGAGGTACCCGGTATTCATCTGAGAACCACGTTGATGGTTGGACATCCTGGCGAAACGGAGGAAGATTTCGAAGAGTTAAAGGAGTTTGTCCGCAAGGTTCGGTTTGATAGAATGGGCGCCTTTGCCTATTCCGAAGAAGAAGGTACGTACTCGGCCGATCACTATACCGACGATGTTCCTTTTGAGGTAAAACAAACTCGTTTGGACGAACTGATGCAAATTCAGCAGGAAATAGCTGCAGAACTGAGTGCAAACAAAGTTGGCAAGCAGTTTAAAGTAATGATTGATAGGCTGGAAGGAGAGTATTACATCGGCCGTACCGAGTTTGATTCTCCCGAAGTCGACCCCGAAGTACTGATAAAGGCAGATGAGGGAGAGTTGGCTGTAGGAAACTTCTATCAGGTAGAAGTGCTGCGAGCCGAAGACTTCGACTTGTATGCCAAAGTACTTTGATTTACTTTTTGAAAGAATTTAACTTGAAAAGATATTACCTTGAATAACAAAGAGTTTACTTCAGAATTGGCCCGTAGATTGGAACGCTCACCTAAGGAAATCTCCGATTGGACGGCTTCGTTACTGACTATCATGACGCAACAATTAGGAGAAGCGAATCCCATTTCTGTGCAAGGATTCGGCACTTTTGAGGTGAAGAAAAAGGTTGAACGTATATCTGTTAACCCCACCACCAAGCAACGGCTACTTATTCCACCTAAGTTGGTACTTAGTTTTAAGCCCAGTTCCTTGTTGAAAGAAAAGTTTAAATAACCTTCTCTATCCCAAACAATTATCAGCTGCTTGCCATGAACGAAAAGCAAAATATACAACATCTTATCACCTACTTCCAAGAGAAGCACGCACTTCCTCGGAAGGAGGCAGAGGCTTTTGTCAAGACCTTCTTCCAACTGATTGCAGAGGGACTAGAGAAAGATAAGTATGTAAAGGTAAGGGGATTAGGAACGTTCAAGTTAATAGACGTAGATAGTCGCGAAAGTGTAAACGTGCATACCGGCACCCGCATCCAAATTCAGGGGCATTCAAAGATAGCTTTTGCTCCGGAAAATAGTCTAAAAGAGATTGTGAATAAGCCGTTTGCCCACTTCGAAAGCGTTGTTTTGAATGACGGAGTCTTCTTTGAAGATGATCCGGAAACGTCCGCAGAAGAGGTTTCCGAAACAGAAGCTTCTCAGCCGAAACCCGTTGAAACTCAAGAAACTTCAGCTTTCGAACCGGAACCTTTGCCCACCGAACCGCTTCTAGAAACTACTGAATCGTCTTTTCCTTTGCAGGAGAAGGAAGAAAAACATCCGGTATCGGCCGGACCTTGTACCGAGAATAGGAAAACAAAAGGAAGTAAAAAGTGGCTTTGGGCATCGTTGGCAGCTCTCCTTCTGCTAGTTGGAGCTGCAACTGCATACTTTCTTAGAGAACCCAACGCTCAGGAATTTCCCCGTATAATCCCCCTGAGAGAAAGACCTCTTAAGCAACAGAAACTGTCTCAGAAAGCCGATTCGTTGCCTAAACGTCGCGACACGTTACCCGCTTCAAAGCCTTCCAATCCGACTCCGGCAGTGGAAAAGGTTCAGAAAGTCATACCTCAGGCTCGTCAAACGGCAGCTACTCCTTTCGTTCCGGACTCCACCAGCTACCGCATAATCGGTACCCGAGCCACTCACACTATAAAAGAGGGTGAAACTTTGACCCGGGTTGCCTTGAAGTATTACGGAACTAAAGCACTGTGGCCTTACTTAGTGAAGCACAATCCCAACGTAATCAAAAATCCGAATAACGTCCCCTATGGAACGGTTATTCAGATACCGGAATTGACCAAGAAGCAGTAACTCTTACTGCTTCTTTTTTTTGCGGTCACCTTTTGCTTGCAGATGCATGTTAACTCTGACAGAAGGAATTAAATGACAGTCCCAATGTAAAGAAAAAACTTTGAGGCTAAATGCCTAATAAACTACACGATTCATAACAATCCATTATATTCTCTCCAGCACTCGTTCTATCAGGCCGTCGATACTGTTCTTATAGTTGGTATTGGCCTCGAGGGCGCGGCGGTTGGCGATAACCATGCAGACGGTGGTGGCACGGTGACCCATCAGACGGGAGAGGCCGGCAAGGGCAGAGCTTTCCATCTCGAAGTTGGTGATACTGCGACCGTCGGCGGTGAGAAAACTTTCGATTTTAGCGTTCTGGTCGGGGTCGGCCAGGGGAACACGCAGCTTGCGGCCTTGGGGACCGAAGAATCCTCCGGCGGCGATGGTGATGCCGGGTACCATGTCTGTGCCGGCGATGCGGTGGGAGAGGGTAGTGTCGGCATCAATGACGTAAGGGTGAGGCTGACATTGGCTACCCGTCCAGCCCATATGGCTCAGGAAGTCAGCCTCAAGTGTGAGGTCGCAGACGCTGTTGCGCCCGTCGTAGAAGTTCAGCAGACCGTCGAAACCGATGGAGGTGTACGAGCAGATGTAGGTACCCACTGGTGTGTGGGGTTGTAGTCCGCCGCAGGTGCCGATGCGCACGATTTCAAGGGAGCGTAGGGTGGGTTTCTCGTGGCGGGTCTGGAAGTCAATGTTGACCAAGGCGTCCAGCTCGTTCATCACGATGTCGATGTTGTCGCATCCGATGCCGGTGGAGAGTACGGTGATGCGTTTGCCCTGGTAGCTACCGGTGATGGAATGAAATTCGCGGCTCTCAACCTCGCACTCCACGTTGTCGAAGTGGGAGGCAACAAGAGATACGCGCCCTGGGTCGCCCACGAGGATGACCTTGTCGGCCAGCTGTTCGGGACGGAGGTGGAGGTGGAATACAGAGCCGTCAGGATTGATGATGAGTTCAGAGGGAGGGAAGTAAGTGGTCATGATAATTATGGATTATGAATTTTGAATTATAACACGGAGACACAGAGACCCGGAGGAAAAAACTCTGTGTCTTCGTGTCTCTGTGTCTGTCTAAGGAGCTCCCTATTTATTCAGCGGCTGGGAAGTTGTACCGGTAGTGGGCTTGGCGATGGTTTCGCGCATGGAGGTATCGGCCTCAATATTCTTCATGCGGTAGTAGTCCATGATGCCGAGATTGCCGCTACGGAAAGCTTCGGCCATGGCGCGGGGCACTTCGGCTTCAGCCTCAATAACCTTAGCGCGGGCTTCCTGTGCCTTGGCTTTCATCTCCTGCTCCAGGGCGACAGCCATAGCACGACGCTCTTCTGCCTTAGCCTGGGCAATGTTCTTGTCAGCGTTGGCTTGGTCTATTTGTAAGGAGGCACCGATGTTTTTACCTATGTCGATGTCAGCAATGTCGATGGAGAGAATCTCAAAAGCGGTGCCTGCATCCAACCCTTTACGTAGCACAAGCTTGGAGATGGAGTCTGGGTTTTCGAGTACCGACTTATGGTTCTCACTGGAGCCGATGGAAGAGACGATACCTTCGCCTACACGAGCCAGTACGGTATCTTCACCTGCACCACCCACCAACTGGCGGATGTTGGCGCGAACTGTGACGCGCGCCTTAGCGATAAGCTGAATACCATCCTTGGCTACGGCAGTAACGGGAGGTGTATCAATTACCTTGGGATTGACGGACATCTGCACGGCTTCAAAAACGTCACGTCCGGCCAGATCGATAGCTGTGGCCATCTGGAAGGGTAGCTCGATATTGGCCTTTGAGGCAGAAACGAGGGCGTGAACTACCTTCTCGACATGACCACCGGCCAAGTAGTGAGCCTCCAGTTCGTCGCGTGTGATGTTGCTCAGTCCTGCCTTGTGCGCCTCAATCATAGCAGGAACGATGGTGTAGGGCGGCACGTTTCGGATGCGCATCAGGAACAGTTGTACCAGCGAGATGCTGACACCGGATACTTTAGCAGATAGCCAAAGGAAAAAGGGTACATAGTGAAAGAATAGTACCACAAGCACAATACCTCCGATGACGAGGGCGATTGGCAAATACATTGAAATGGGATCCATGGAATTATGAGTTTTGAGTTATGAATTTTGAATGAGGGCTGAGGTTTCTTTTCCCTCTTTTACTACAAATACAGTTCCGTTGCTGATACGCACCACACAGACGGGTGTCTTCTCGTCGATGAAACCGTCGGCAGAGCGTACTTCAATGATGTGGTCAGAGAAGATGGCATGGCCGATGAGGGCAAGTCGGGTGGTTGTGATACCGGTGTCGCCCACCTTCAGGTACTTGTCATTGCGCTCGGTGGCAGCCCCTTTGATTTCTTTCTTCAGAGCAATCTTGTCCAACGTTTTCGAGCGCATGAATAGTACCAGCGAAGCGATACATCCCACAACGGTGATGCCCAGTGTGATGAATCCGCCTGTGTCACCTAAGTGGGCAAAGGCATAGTAATTGGCATAGAGTGCACAGCCCCCGGCCAGGAATCCGGCAATACTGATGCCCGGCAGCAAAAACAACTCAGCCAGAAACAGCAGCACGGCTACAATGAGCAGGATGGTAATGATGAGTATATCCATAGCGGTATATTTAACGGGTTATTGTTTCTCAAGTCGGCGAATCTCAATACACGTTTGCTCCAACTCTTTAGCTAGCTGTAGAACGTGGGCTTCGAGGTCTAGGATGGCCGCATTCATCTTAACTCGGTCCTTTTCCTGAGCGCGTGCATACCAGGTACGCTGCCCATCCAGCTTGTTGGACTGTTGCTTGTAGCTCTTTTCCAGTTGAGCATATTTCTCATAGAGTGCTTTGGCTTGCGGCGAACGGAAGTCTGCCAGCTTGTGATAAGTAGTGTTGTCGTCTATGATGAAACTGAAATCATAACCTTTTTTTACCTCCTTCTCCTCTTGCATGGAATTCTTTAGTCGTGCCTTAGCATCCTTTACAGCCTCCATATCTCTCCAGGTATCTTTGATGGCATGCAAACTGGCCAGCCGGACAAGCTTTTGTTTGTCCATACTCTCATAGTCATACACCTGTTTCGAGGCATTGGGGATGAAGACATAGACGCAGACTTTCCCCTCCGGTTGGTTGCGGTCAGAAGAGAACCAACCCAGATTATTGAACTCGTCGATAACGTAGAGGTAGTCATTGGCCGAGGAGTTAAAAGGCATCCCCAGATTCTCAGGTGTCAGATAGCTGTCACTGGCTGAGTTATAACGGGTCACAAAAATGTCGTAGCCTCCCATTGAGCCTTCGCCGTCAGCAGCATAATAGATGGTCAGACCATCGGTCATCACATAGGGATAACCACTGTTCCGGTCACCGTTGATGTTCTCCGGAAGCTCGATACCCCGACTCCAGTTGTTCATAAGCTTGTTGCGCGACATGATGCTGTACTTACCATTTTTCTGCTTTACACTATAGTACACCTTGTTAGCCATCTCTGTCTCATAAACGGTACCGGTCTGTGGCCCGTTCACGTCAAAGTATTGATTGAAAGTATAGAGCACACCCGATTCTGGACTGATTCGGTAGGCTTCCAAAAACGATGCTTTGTCCACCACGAAGCTATCGATGACGCAAACCTCCTCTACACCTTTCAGCATTCGTAGGTTGGCACGGCTCTTCTCCAGCAGAGCTTCTGCTTTTTCGGTGGAACGTTTTCGCTTCTCCAGCTCAGAGATGTACTCTTCATAAGTCTCTATGGCTTCCTCATAGCGGTAAAGGGCATCATAAGTTTGTGCCAAATAGAGCTGACCGCTAGTGATGCGCTTCTTTACAGCAGTCTGTACATACTTCAACGCCACCTCCGGCTCACCTGTTTTCAGACAGCATACACCGTACCACAGGCAGTAGTTGCCATTGGATGGCTGGCTCTTTACAAAACGCTTGAATACAGGTTTGGCCTTAGCGTATTCCCCTTTTTGGTAGTACACTTTTGCCTGTGCCAGCGTCTGTGCAGAAACCTCACTCGCTATGGCCAGCACGAATAGTAAGAAGAGATATATCCTTTTCATTTGTTGCTTTCCTTTTCCCGGGTACTCAGATGCAGAGAAGAAAAACTCAGCCCCTTTCTCTCCCGGACTTTATTTACAAGGTTCAAAAGTACGAAAATCCTGCGAAAAGCTTCTCTTTCTCTCTTTCTATTGTGTTAATTCTTCTTTAATTGCCGCTTTTCTGCTACTTTTGCACCCGAAATCAAAGGAAATTGTATGCCGAAGTTTACAGAAGAAGACAAATTGCTCCGCCGTATTGAGAGGCGTTTTGCTAAAGGTGTGGTGGAGTATGAACTGATAGAAGAGGGTGACCGCATCCTTATCGGATTGTCGGGGGGCAAGGACTCACTTGCTTTACTTGAACTATTGGCTCGTCGCTCGCGCATCCATAAACCTCATTTCTCGGTAGTGGCAACCCATGTGGTAATGAAGAACATCCCTTATCAGAGTGATGTGGAGTATCTGCGGGACTTTTGTGCCAATGCCGGCGTGGAGCTAATCCTTCATGAGGCAGAGTTTAATGCCTCTACTGACAACCGTAAGTCTCCCTGTTTCCTTTGTTCCTGGAACCGGCGGAAGGCACTCTTTACCGTGGCCAAGGAACAGGGCTGCAACAAAATTGCCCTAGGGCATCATATGGATGACATTCTTGAAACGCTTTTGATGAACATCACCTTCCAAGGAGCATTCGGTACCATGCCTCCCAAACTTGTGATGAAGAAGTTTGACATGACCATTATTCGTCCCCTCTGCTTGGTACACGAATCAGACCTATTGCAACTGGCCGCCTTGCATGCCTACCGTAAACAGGTAAAGAATTGTCCCCATGAGCATGAGTCACATCGTACCTCCATGAAAGGCATCTTGCAACAACTGGAAGCTATGAATCCTGAAGCCCGCTACAGCCTCTGGGGAAGTATGACCAATGTACAGGAAGAATTGCTACCTACCCCTCAGAATCCGGAAAATCAGAAATCCAAAATCAACAATCAAAAATCAGAAATCCAAAATCAACAATCTATATGAAAGTATTTTACACCATTCTCCTTCTCATCGTCTCCAACATCTTCATGACATTTGCTTGGTATGGGCACCTGAAGTTGCAGGAAATGAAGGTCTCTACCAACTGGCCTCTTTACGGTGTCATCCTCTTCTCCTGGATGATAGCTTTGGCCGAGTATGCCTGCCAAGTGCCTGCCAACCGCATCGGTTTCATGGGTAATGGCGGTCCTTTCTCACTGATGCAACTTAAGGTAATTCAGGAAGTTATCACACTTATCATCTTCACAGTCTTTACCACTGTACTGTTCAAGGGAGAGTCTCTCCATTGGAACCACTTTGCAGCCTTCATCTGCCTGGTGTTGGCTGTCTACTTTGTCTTCTATAAGTAGTCGGGAGATTCCTGCTATTCTTCCTGCAGGAAACGCTTCATGCCGCTTGTGGCATAGGTCTGTAACTTACCCTCTTCGTCAGAGTAGATGAAGTAAGCTTCTATGTCTGGATGACGGTTTGCCAGCGTTTCAGCCTTCTCCAGCCCCATCACCATGAAGGCTGTGGCATAGGCATCTGCTGTCATGCAGTCGGCAGCAACAACGGTAGCCGAGAGTAGGGAGTGCTGTACAGGATAACCGGTGCGTGGATCCACTGTGTGTGCATACTTCTTGCCATCCTTGTAATAGTAGTTACGGTAGTTGCCTGATGTGGCAATGCCCACATCTTTAATATGAAGTATAGTCTGAAGCTCCTTGTTTTGTGAGAGGGAGTCATCCACCGGCTTGTTGATGCCGATGCGCCACGACTGATTTTTCGGGTTCATGCCATGCACCACCACTTCGCCACCGATGTCTACCATGAAGTTCTCGACACCTTTTTTCTTCAACAATTCGGCTACGATGTCTACGGCATACCCCTTGGCAATAGCACTGCAAGTCAGCATGATACGCTCATCTTCTTTTACCACTCGTCCTTCATCGGTCAACTTAATCTTCTTGTAACCGGTGAATTGCAGCAGACTGTCCACCATCTTACTGTCGGGAAACGTCCCTTTTTTGAAGCCGAATCCCCAGGCATTGATAAGGGGGGCAATGGTGATGTCAAAAGCCCCCTCTGTATCTTCCGACACAGCCATACTGCGCTGGAACACATTGGCAAAGAGGGTGTCTACCACCACCTTCTCATTACGATTCACCTTACTGATGACTGACGTGTCGTTAAAGGGGGACAATGAACCGTCAAACCGTTTCAGTTCAGCGTCAATCTCAGCCTTCAGATTCTCATTTGACTGATAAGTAATGCTGTACATCGTTCCGAAAATCAGGCCTTTATCAATCTGATAGGGAGCCGGACGATTGTTGCGTGCTAATATTAACACGGTGCCAAGTATCAGGAAGGCAATCCAAAGCAGGTTGTGAGAGTTTTTCTTATTCATAATAATCCGGTTAGCTGAAGAACAAGTGTTCAATAAGTATCTTAACACCAATGAGTATGAGGATGATGCCTCCCCAGAGTTCCGCTTTCAGTCTGCGGGCTATGCCACAACCGAAGCGGATGCCAAACAGCAAGCCTACCAGTGAGAGTGCAAACGACACGAAACCTATGATGCCGATGGAGGGAAGTATATCCAGGTATGTTTTATACCCCATAAAAGCAAAGCTGATTCCTACAGCCAATGCGTCTATGCTGGTGGCCACGGCCAAGGTGAGTACCACTTTCAGGCAGGTAGGGTCATAGTTCTGCTTACACTCTTCCTCTTTGAAAGATTCAACCACCATGCGTCCGCCCAGAAAGGCCAGGATGCCGAAAGCCACCCAGTGGTCTATTTCCTCTATCAGGTGACTAAACAGGCTGGCGCCAATCCACCCGCCCAGTGGCATTACAGCTTGAAACAACCCAAAGAAAAATGCCATCTTCAGCATAGGCCGGAGCCTTATCTTTCTCAACAGAATACCGCTTGCGATGGATACGGCAAAGCAATCCATTGCAAGCCCCACGGCCAATAACCAAATTTCCAGTGTACTCATTGCTGTCAGAGTGGTAATTTATAGATAATGGAATAGCTGACCCCCATGGTGTTAGAGCCATACTTGCCGAAGCCGGGAACATACCACGGGTCGCCAAAGGTGTCGGTTGAGGCTGATAACTTGTATTTCAGTCGCAATCCCCATCCCATGTAGATGGATTTCCAGACATGGGCACGGATACCTAAGCAGATTTCCAGCCACTGCATAGACCCCTTTAAACCCTTATGATTGTAGGGTACGCTACCCCCGTAAATGTCATCCTCTATATTAGGATTAAGGCTGCCCCCATAAATCGGGTCGTCAAGCCCGGGTGAGGCAATGTCATACTTGAAACTGCTGGCTCCGTAACGCAGGCCGACCAGCAACATATGCCCGTGTGCCTTCTTATATAAGGTGTTATAATCAAAGCCTAGGCGGAAGTAGGGAGCACCACTTTTATAGTGGATGCCATTGTCGTTCCACTCATCTGTCTTGCCATAGCCCAGCTCTAGGGTGGGGAAGAAACGGTGCTTCAAGTCAACGGTGGCAGAGACTTCTGTACTGAAGAAGTCACCCCCCAGCAGCTTACTTCCCGGCCCCCATAGGTCGATGCCTATGCCCACCCCATTGAAGAGGGGATATTCCACCTCAGGGGGCGTCTTCTCTTTCTCCTTCTTCTGGGCAACCGGCCGGTTGGAGTTTTGGCTTTGTTGTGCATTTACCGGCAGCACCAGGCAGAGACAGAGCAACAGACTAATAGAAAAGCTTGATATTCTCTGTGCCATAGATGCCAGCTTCTTTGTTTCGTACATAGATGGAGTCCAGCAGATGACGGGTGTATTGTACACCGGTAAGTGCCTGTTTCATCTGATAACCGCAATCCATACTCAGGAAATAGGGAGTATTCTCGTGGAAAAAGACCACGGTGTCACTCAAACCTTCCGGATAGTGGAACACCAGTGCCGTGGAATCTGCCGTGTAGCGTAAGGGTAGAGAGAGGTCCTGCACCTTTTGCTGGTTGTTGATGATGACGGTATCATTCACCAATGCAGTGACGGTAAGCGTCTCCAGGGTATCTTTGTCTACATTGCCATCTTCCGAATTGACCGTGTAGAGATAGCATTGCAACATGGGGCGTGCCGTACCCGAGCAGTCGGCCTCTTCCGAGCAGGCTGCCACACCTCCCGCTAAGGAGGTAAGTAGGGCAATTATCATCAAGAGTCTCAATAAATTCTTCATTGCTTATAAAATTTGTTCAATTTGATAGTTGTTGCGCTCGGGAGCGTTGCGAGAGATGAGTTCTCCCAGAAAGCCGGCCACAAACAGTTGGGTACCGATAATCATGGATGTCAGTGCCAAATAGAAGTAGGGCGAGTCGGTTACCAGGCGGTAGGGAAGTCCTTCCGACATGGCATAGAGCTTGCTGGCACCCACTATCACCACGGCAATGAAACCGAAAATGAACATTAGCGAGCCTAACAATCCGAAGAAGTGCATAGGTTTCACTCCGAAAGTACCTATGAACCAGAGAGAAATCAAATCCAGATAGCCATTGACAAAACGGTTCAATCCAAACTTTGTCTTGCCATACTTGCGTGCCTGGTGGTGTACCACCTTTTCGCCAATCTTCTTAAAACCGGCATTCTTGGCCAGGTAGGGGATGTACCGATGCATCTCACCATACACCTCAATGTTCTTTACCACCTCCTTACGGTAGGCTTTCAATCCGCAGTTGAAGTCATGCAGGTTCTTGATGCCGGACACCTTGCGTGCCGTAGCGTTGAACAGTTTGGTGGGGATGGTTTTTGAAAGTGGGTCGTAGCGCTTCTGTTTCCAGCCGGAAACCAGGTCGTAGCCCTCTACAGTTATCATGCGATAGAGTTCGGGTATCTCATCCGGACTGTCCTGCAGGTCGGCATCCATCGTAATGACCACATCGCCTTGTGCTTTCTCAAAACCACAGTAAAGCGCGGGTGACTTGCCATAGTTGCGGCGGAACTTGATGCCCTTCACCACATCAGGTGCCTGCTTCTGCAAACTTTCAATCACTTCCCACGAGCGGTCAGTGCTTCCGTCATTCACAAAAATCACTTCCCACGAGAATCCATTGGCCTGCATCACACGGGCTATCCACGCGTAAAGCTCAGGCAATGACTCTTCTTCATTGTATAAAGGTACGATAACTGATATATCCATTGTATGCTGAATTTGGTCGTTGGTGAAAATGTTGCTTGAAATATTCTCTCTTTAGGCGACTCTCTTTTTCATGACAAACAGTGCTGTAGGAATAGCCAGCAGCATACCACAGAAGACGTTGGTGGTGAGCAGTTGCATGGTAATCTCTATAGGTGTCATGCCTCGTAACAGTCCTACCGCCTCCCGATAGTTGGCTACATAAGTTTCTATGCCGGGAATCTCACTTTGCACCAACAGGTTCAACTGCTCCTCTATGGTATTACAGATGAAGCCTTGGTCGATAAACCGGAAATAGATGTAGTGAGCTACCGCCGTCAGCAGGGCAGCAAACATGTACATAAACAGGGTGAAACTCCAAGCATGACCAAAACTGATGGCACCTCCACAAAGGCGTTCGCGATACATCTTGGCATAGTAATATCCCATGAATGGTACACATAGCGTGAGGATAATGAATAGTAACGACAAGAAAGGTGTCGTCATCCCCAAGGGAAACAAAATGAACTTCAGAATCCAGAAGCCTCCCATATAGGTGCCAAACAACATGGCTGTGCGGTGAAGAAATATTCTACTCTCCATTGAAATCTATCTTTTAATCTGAATTCGAACTGGGGACTGAAAGGCCGAATAGCAAGGCCACTTTCAGACCATCTGTCGAATCGACATTATTTAATAAGGTGGCGCAAAGATAGTATAAACCAAGTTTTGCGGCAAATTTTATGGAATAAAAGACCGAGTAGGGAAAAGGAAGGAATATTGCTAGAGGAGATAATGGTTGATGAAAGAGGATAAAAGTTGATTATTTCCCTTTATCTACCCATGCTTCCCTTTCCTATCTTCCCCCAATCCTCCTCGTAATCTCTTTTATATCCATTCAATATTGCTTCGATATGTCTATGATAAAGTGCTGGTTTTCTAAGGAGATATCAATGAAATATCGAAGCAATATTGAATGGATAATGGAGAGGGTTCCTGGTTGGTTGCGCGAGAATAGCTTCTTTGTACTCTTTCCGTTCCCTAAATCCGGAACCTGTTTTGATTCTATTTCTGCATTCTTTTAAGTAGGCTTTTCGGGGATATTTTTCTTCTCTTTTGAGGAGTATTGCGGGCTATGTGGCAAAGAAGAAAAGAAAAAGAGACCGAAAAGGAGCTTCAAAAAAGCAGAGAAAAACCTTTTGAAGGAGATTTAGTAAAATGTAAAAAATAACCTGCATCACTTTAAGCATAAAATCAAGCGGCCATCAAATGATGGTTTTGCCGTCTGAATTCAAACCCCAAAGGGACTTGAATACGCTTCCGTGATAAGGTGCAAAATATTTGTTTAA
>JAGATY010000052.1 GCA_017621035.1 Bacteroides sp.
TAGTATTTTTGCACCACAAAACCAAAATATTGCACCACATTTTTGAAACGCTTTAATATATTTAACTTTGCAAGTCGCTGATTTACAAAGCAAAGCGTTTCATAATTATTTCAAAGCATTTCAGATTTCGAATCCCAAGCGAATCACCAACGATAGCTCCTGACAAGAAACACTTGTCGGGAGCTTTTTTTATGCGTATCGGTGGGAGATGGGGACGAGAGAAGCGGAAGACGGAGGCCTGGAGATAGAAAGAATAATTCCTTACAATCTCTTCTTTTACCCCAACCCTCGTCAGAAGGTACTGTGAGGCGGTAGGGATGAAATAACGACTGATGTCACATAAAATAACGACTGATGTGGCATCATATAACGACTGATGTTACATCAGTAGGTATATGGTCTCCAGACGGGGGTGATTGGGGAGGGTATAATGGTAAGAAATAGTGACTTTCTGTGACGATTACTTCCGCCGCAAGTCGCGTCCTTCGTAGGCACAAATGGCCTCCACCCACTCATCGGTAAGGGGAATGGATTCGTGTTTAACGAGGTCGTAGGTGACCATGACGGAGGTGCAGGTGCACTTCACTTCGCCTGTATGTGTATCAATCACGCGCTGCAGCAGGCGAAAACTCTTGGTTCCGATGCCGGTGATGGCAGTCTGCACAGCGATATGGTCACCGCCGTGAATCTGTGCAGCGAAGTCGGCTTCGATGTGTACAACTACTATGCCAACCTCTTCCCAATTGACGTGCGGGCATACGGAAGCAAAGTATTCGGTCTTTCCCAGGTCGTAGTATGAGAAATAGACGGTGTTGTTGACGTGCCCAAACTTATCAACGTCGTTAAACCGCAACTGAATGGGTAGTGTGTGGCGAAAATGTGTTTCTTGCATATGTTTTCTGTAGGAAGATTCTTTTAATTCACCGCAAAAGTATTACTTTTGTCCCTCAATCACCTTATTTGTGTTAAGAAAAAATGAACGAAGAGGTTAAAAAGGCTTGTGACGTGTTACGTAAGGGTGGTGTGATACTCTATCCAACGGACACAATTTGGGGTATTGGTTGTGACGCCACCAATGCAGATGCCGTACGCAGGGTGTATGACATCAAACGACGACTGGACAGTAAGGCCATGTTGGTGCTGGTGGATTCGCCCGTGAAGGTTGATTTCTATGTACAAGATGTGCCGGAAATTGCCTGGGATTTAATAGAGGTGTCGGACAAACCGCTCACCATTATCTACAGCGGAGCACGCAATCTGGCGGAGAACCTGTTGGCAGAAGATGGTAGTGTGGGCATCAGGGTGACAAACGAGCCTTTCTCGAAACGCCTCTGTCAGCAGTTTCGCAAGGCTTTGGTATCTACCTCGGCCAACATCAGTGGTGAACCGTCGCCGGCTTGCTTTGCAGAAATCAGCGATGAGATTAAGGCAGCCGTGGACTACATAGTAGACTATCGTCGGGAAGAAACGGCAGCAGCATCTCCTTCCTCCATCATCAAGCTGGAGAAGGGGGGCGTGATAAAAATAATCCGTAAGTAAACATGGCAGCAAAAGTAAAAGGATGGATGCCACGCTTTATTGCTTGGCGTGAGAAAAACATCAAGGAGAAGAAGTTCATCTTGGTGCTGAGTTTCTTGGTAGGCATCGGAACAGCTGTTGCAGCCTTGATACTGAAGTTGCTGATACACTGGATTCAGGACTTCCTGACGGAAAACTTCAGCCGCACCGAGGCCAACTATCTCTACCTGGTTTACCCCGTGGTAGGTATCTTCCTGACCGGTTTGTTTGTGCGTTATGTGGTGAAGGACGACATCAGTCACGGTGTAACAAAGATACTTCATGCCATATCGCGCAGACAAGGACGCATCAAGCGGCACAACACTTGGTCCTCCATTATTGCCAGTTCCATAACCATCGGCTTCGGTGGTTCGGTAGGTGCCGAGGCTCCCATCGTACTGACGGGTTCGGCCATTGGTTCCAACTTAGGCGGTTTGTTCAAGCTGGAGCACCACAAACTGATGCTATTGGTGGGCTGCGGTGCGGCAGGAGCTGTGGCTGGAATCTTCAAGGCGCCCATTGCCGGACTGGTATTTACGCTGGAGGTGCTGATGATTGACTTGACCATGACCTCGCTGTTGCCCCTCTTGATTTCGGCAGTAACGGCAGCCACCGTCTCCTACATTGCCACCGGAACCGAGGCAATGTTTAAGTTCCACATGGACGAAGCCTTTCTATTAGAGCGCATTCCTTACGTTATTCTGCTGGGTATCTGCTGCGGATTGGTATCGTTATACTTCACGAGAGCCATGAACAAGATTGAAGGAGTGTTCGGTAAGTTGCAGACGCCCGCCAAGAAACTAGCGCTGGGCGGTGCTATGCTGAGCATTCTCATCTTCTTCTTCCCTCCGCTCTACGGTGAAGGGTATGATACCATTGCACTGTTGCTGAACGGTGTGAGCAATGCCGAGTGGGACACGGTGATGAATAACTCCTTCTTCTACGGACACGGTAAGCTGCTTCTGGTTTACCTATTACTGATTGTCATATTTAAAGTGTTTGCCACATCGGCCACCAATGGAGGAGGAGGATGCGGTGGTATATTTGCACCTTCACTCTATTTGGGTTGCATCGTGGGATTCATCTTCTCACATTTCAGCAATGAATTTGACGCCACGACCTACCTTCCTGAGAAGAATTTTGCACTGATGGGCATGGCCGGAGTGATGGCCGGAGTGATGCACGCTCCGCTGATGGGTGTCTTTCTGATTGCGGAACTGACGGGTGGATATGACCTCTTCTTGCCGCTGATGATAGTATCGGTAAGCTCTTATCTCACCATCATTGCCTTCGAGCCGCACAGTATCTACTCCATGCGTCTGGCTAAAAAAGGCCAACTACTGACTCACCATAAGGATAAAGCCGTGCTTACGCTGATGAAGATGGAGAATGTGGTGGAGAAAGACTTCGTGACCGTACATCCGGAAATGGACCTGGGGGAGGTGGTAAAAGCCATCTCAACCTCCCGAAGAAACATCTTTCCCGTGACCGATGAGGCGGGAAAACTGATGGGCGTGGTACTGTTGGATGACATTCGGAACATCATGTTCAGGCAGGAACTGTATCATCGGTTCAAGGTCAGCAAGTTTATGACCTCCACTCCCGCCCGCTTGTGCGACACGGCAAACATGGAGGAGGTAATGCGCATATTTGATGATACTCAGGCTTGGAACCTACCCGTTGTGGACGCAGAGGGTAAGTACCTGGGCTTTGTATCCAAGTCTAAAATATTCAACTCGTACCGCGAAGTGCTGGTACATTTCTCAGAAGATTGATATGGAAAAGAAAGAACTACGAATCGTATATATGGGAACTCCCGATTTTGCGGTAGAGTCCTTGCGTTGTCTGGTAGAAGGAGGTTATAACGTGGTGGGTGTAATCACCATGCCTGATAAACCTGCCGGCCGCGGACATAAGGTACAATATTCACCCGTAAAGCAATATGCTCTGGAACACTCACTGCCTTTGCTACAACCGGAACGTCTGAAAGATGAATCCTTCCTGGAAGCATTGCGGGCGTGGCAGGCAGATTTACAGATTGTGGTAGCCTTCCGTATGCTGCCGGAGGTGGTATGGAACATGCCTCGTCTGGGCACCTTCAACCTCCACGCCTCCCTATTACCTCAGTATCGGGGAGCAGCTCCCATCAATTGGGCGGTAATCAACGGCGATACAGAAACCGGCATTACCACCTTCTTCCTGAAGCATGAGATAGATACCGGAGAGGTAATCCAACAGGTTAAAGTGCCTATTGCCGACACCGATGACGTAGGAGTGGTACATGACAAACTGATGTACCTGGGCGGAAAGCTGGTTACTGAGACGGTAGACGCCATACTGAACGGCACCGTGAAAAGCATTCCACAAGAAGAGATGGCGGTAGTAGGTGAGTTGCGTCCGGCACCGAAAATCTTCAAAGAGACCTGTCGCATCGACTGGAATCAACCTAAAAAACGCATCTATGACTTTATACGTGGCCTTTCTCCCTACCCCGCAGCCTGGACAGAACTGCATATGGGCGACCATGCACCGGTAGTTCTGAAGGTGTTTGAAAGCGAGCTGGTGGCTGAGAGTCATTCACTCCCCATAGGAACCGTGCAGACCGATGGCAAGAACTACATCCGCGTAGCTGTTCCGGATGGCTTTGTCAGCATCCGTTCCCTGCAGCTTCCCGGCAAGAAGAGACTCAAGGTAGACGAGCTGTTACGCGGCTTCCGCATGGAAGGGGTGCTTACCGTACAGTAAAGTTTTCGCCTAAGAAGTTGTGTTATATAGGAATTTTGTCTTTCTTTGCATCGAATTAACCCTTAAAACTATACTGCCTATTGAGTACACATTACGCTCATGTAAATAAGTAAACGTAATGGCAACATCCAATCACCTTACCGACGAACAGCTGGTAGCTCAATATGCGCAGGGACACAATGAATCCTTCGACCTCTTACTGGAGCGTTACAAAGAACGCCTCTATACCTATATATATTATACCGTACGTAACGAAGAGGTGGCAGAAGACATCTTCCAAGAGACTTTTGTTAAGGTCATCATGACCATCCAGCAGCAACGATACAGCGAATGCGGGAAGTTTGCTGCCTGGATTACACGCATTGCCCACAACCTGGTAATAGACTACTTCCGCCAAGAGAAGCCGGGCACGTGGGTGTCGTGTGATGAAGAGGAGAGGAACCTGCTCAACACCATCGGCCTTTCGGAAACTCCCAGGGAGACCGACTTGGTGAACACACAGGTACTGGAAGATGTCCGCAAGCTGATGGACTACCTCCCTGATGAGCAACGCGAGGTAGTATGGATGCGTTATTACCAAGACCTGAGTTTCAAAGAAATAGCCGAGCAGACGGGTGTCAGTATCAACACCTCGCTAGGCCGGATGCGCTATGCCATCCTGAATATGCGACGAATGGCAGAGAAGTATGACATCTCGTTGGCACTGAGTTGATGCCTGCATCAGGCATCCGGAAGAGGTGAAGAAGTTATCTTTCGCCTCTTTTTTTGTTTCCCGGCACACTAAACCGGCGGTTTTCGCGTTTTTAGGTCAGTAATCCCTAATTGATGTTTGCCTATGGATAAGAAAACTACTCCTTCTATCTCTTCTTCACACACTGCATATGCTGCTGTCGAGGCAGGAGCATCCCGCCGTCCGTGTGTGCCATCCGATAAGACGCTGGCCTTTTTACGTGCCTTTGCCCGCAATTACAGGGCCGATTTGCGTCTGCCCGATGGGTTACAAGGCCTATTGTTAGGCTGAATGAAATCTTTTGCCTACTTTTGTGCAATCTTCAATAATTGATAATCATATTATAACGGTTAAGGTATGAAACCTATTATCGCCCCCTCTATCTTGTCTGCCGACTTCGGTCACCTGGCAGACGACTTGGAAATGCTTGACAGAAGCGAAGCAGAGTGGATACACATTGATGTCATGGATGGTGTATTCGTCCCCAACATTTCTTTTGGTTTTCCGGTACTAAAGCATGTGGCTCGTTTGTCGCATAAGTTATTGGATGTGCATCTTATGATTGTGCAGCCCGAGAAGTTCATTCCTGAAGTAAAAGCCTTGGGTGCCCACGTAATGAATGTACATTACGAAACCTGCCCACACCTGCATCGTGTCATCCAGCAGATTCGTGAGGCCGGAATGCAACCGGCAGTCACCATCAATCCGGCCACTCCGGTATCGGTTCTGAAGGATATTATCCAGGACCTCTACCTGGTGATGATTATGAGTGTGAACCCCGGATTCGGTGGTCAACGCTTCATTGAGCACAGCGTGGAGAAAGTGAGGGAGCTGAAAGACCTCATCGAGGCTACCGGTTCACAGGCCCTGATTGAGGTAGACGGTGGTGTGAACCTGGAGACCGGTGCCCGCCTGGTGGAAGCCGGTGCCGATGTATTGGTGGCAGGCAATGCTGTGTTTGCTGCCCCCGACCCGGAAGCCATGATTCACGCGCTCCACAACCTGTAAACCGCATCAAGCATGTCATCCTATCTTCAACGCCACGCTTTCCTGCGTCTCTTATGCCCGTTGATGATAGGTATCGTGTGCGGCGATGCGTATCCCTATGTACTCTCGTTAACATATTATGGTGTGCTGGCACTCCTCGGAGTGTCGGCACTTTTTGTATGCTATGGTTACCGTCATCCCCGCCTTTTTTCCCTGGTATTGTGGCTCTTGCTAGGTAGCTTCGGTTATTTCCATGCCTCGGAATGTTGGAAAGAGACAGAGCTTTCGGTTGCTGACGAGGCCGGTATCTACAAGGTGCGTCTACTGGATGTGCCTGAGGCCAAGGAGCGTAGCTTCTCTTGCCGTGCTACCCTGCTGGAGAGCTATCGGGGCGATTCAGTGGAGAGTAACCGAGGCGACGGTTTCCTGTTGCTCTACTTTCCCAAAGACACTTTGAGTGCCTCCTTGCGTCGTGGCGACGAACTGCTGATTCACACCCGTCTGGCTCCTCCCCGCAACAATGGCAACCCGGATGAGTTTGATTATGAACGCTTTCTGCGCCGACGAGGTGGTGCCGGCACAGCCTACGTTCCTTCCAACAGCTGGCAACGTTCCGGTCACCACGAGCACCACTCCCTCCGGCAGGATGCCTTGGATTGCAGAGAGCGAGTGATTACCCTCTACCGTAACCTGGGATTTACGGGCGATGAACTGGCAGTGCTGCAAGCCTTGACGTTGGGCGACAAGAATGACCTGAGTGAGGAAATCGTGGAGACCTATTCAGTCTCCGGAGCCAGCCACGTCCTGGCTCTATCCGGTCTGCACGTTGGTTTCCTCTACGCACTGCTATGGTTTCTGGTGGCACCGTTGTGGCGATGGAAAGGGTGGCTCAAGTTGCCGCTTCTCTTGGCTATTGTGCTGATGATGTGGGGCTTTGCCTTCCTCACAGGTCTCTCCCCTTCGGTGGTTCGCTCGGTACTGATGGTGTTGATAGTAGCCATTGGAACCCTGCAATATGAAAAGGCACTCACCATGAACGTGATGGCCGCAGCCGCCTTCCTCATGCTGATAATCAACCCACTATGGCTCTTCGACGTCGGTTTCCAGCTCTCCTTCTCAGCCGTCGCAGCCATCCTGCTCATCCAGCCTGCCCTTTCATCCCTCTGGAAACCTAAGAACCGCCTTGCAGGCTATGTCTGGGATCTGATGACTGTCTCTGTTGCAGCCCAGATTGGCACCTCGCCCTGGGTGATATTCTATTTCTCCCGATTCTCCACACACTTTCTGTTGACCAACCTGTGGGTCATCCCGATGGTCTCCCTGGTGCTCTATGCATCTGTGTTGCTACTGATGCTTACCCCTTTCCCCACCCTGCAATATGCCTTTGCGCCGGTGGTCAGATGGCTGATAGATGCACAGAATGAGGGGCTTAGGCTGATAGAGTCATTCCCCTATTCCTCCATCGACAACATCCGTCTGGATCGGTGGGAGGTGCTAGGTCTCTTCCTGCTACTGGCTGCCGCCGGATATTGTTGGAGGCGTTTCTCGTTCAGCAGGTTGGTTCTCTTGCTCTGTCTGACAGGTGCCCTTACCTGCTACCGGATGGTGCTTACCTACCGAAACGCTCCCACTCAGAGTGTCGTCTTCTATAACCTGCGGAGGAGTCCTGCGGTGCACTGCATTGCCCCCGACGGTAGTTCCTGGCTGGTGGGTACAGATACCCTCCCCGACCTGAAACCCTTCCGGAGATCGCTGACACCCTACTGGAACCGTCTGCAGCTGACTACCCCACTGCCCGTTGCCGAGGGCTATAGCCATGAGCAACTTTCGGTAGAGCACCGGATGCTCTCCTTTGCCGGCAAACGCATCTGTCTGCTCTACGACGACTACTGGCGCCACAAGCAAGCCAAAGAACCGTTATCGATTGATTATCTCTATGTATCAAGAGGTTACAAGGGCGGCATCGAGGAGTTGACCACCCTCTTTGCTATAGGCACGGTGGTACTGGACTCCTCCCTCTCAGCCTTCTATCGAGAACGAATCCGGGAGGATTGTACCCGTCTGGAGATTCCCTGCTACGACCTCTCAGAGTGCGGTTCGCGGCAGTTTTCCTTGTAGTCCTTTCCATACCACCTTGGTAAATATACATTACAAAGCACATTAGAATCCACTCCAATCGTAACCACCTAATTATCAAGGGTTGCGATTTTCTCCTATGAACCTCCCGAAGGATAAGCCCGAAGGTCGCCGAGGGTCGGGGTGAAGGTCGCCGAGGGTCGGCCCTTACCTCGGCGACCTTCAAGGCCTAGGTTGGCCGGATTCCACAAAAATAGTAAGAATGCTTTACACGCAAACATCTTTTCCCTCTGCCGGTTCATTTCCGGCCTCCAAACATTGGCTATTTTAGGGAAAAGTTTTACCTTTGCTCCTAATTTGAACCAAGAAACAAAGATTCATTCCTAAAGAATATGCTGACAAAAGTCATCGAACAAGCTAAGATAGACCACTTTACCAAGTGGTTGAACCGTGCGGAGAAGATAGTCATTGTTACACACGTCTCCCCCGATGGTGATGCCATCGGCTCCTCGCTGGGTTTGAAGCATTATCTGAACACGTTGGGCAAAACGGTACAAGTGATTGTGCCCAACGGTTTCCCCGACTTCTTGAAATGGATGCCCGGCAGCAAAGAGGTGATACAATACGACTGGCGCAAGGAACAGGCCAACCGCCTGATTGCCAAGGCTGACATCATCTGCTGTCTGGACTTCAACGGCCTCAACCGAATTGACGCCATGAGCGGGGCAGTAAAAGCCTCACGCGCCAAGAAGATACTGATTGACCACCACCTGCATCCCGAGGAGTTCTGTCAGATAGTGATATCCCATCCGCAGATTTCCTCGACCTCAGAACTGGTATTCCGCATCATCTGCCGTATGGGCGGTTTTGGAGACATCACCAAAGAGGGCGCAGAGTGCATCTATACCGGTATGATGACCGACACGGGCGGCTTCACCTTCAACTCTAACAACCGAGAAATCTACTTCATTATCAGCGAACTGCTCTCTAAGGGCATTGACAAGGACGCTATCTACCGCAAGGTGTATAACACTTATTCGGAGAGCCGCTTGCGACTGATGGGGTACGTACTCTCCAACATGAAGACCTACCCGGAGTATCGTGCAGCCCTGATTTCACTGACCAAAGATGAGCAGGGACAGTTCAATTACGTCCGTGGCGACAGTGAAGGCTTCGTGAACATACCGTTGAGCATCAAGAATGTAATCTTCTCCTGCTTCTTACGTGAGGATACAGAGAGACCTATGATCAAAATCTCCCTCCGCTCTGTAGGTGATTTTCCCTGCAACAGCCTGGCTGCCGAGTTCTTTGGAGGTGGCGGCCATCTGAACGCATCGGGCGGTGAATTCTATGGGAACATGGAGGAGGCTGTGAAACGATTCGAGGAGGCATTGGAAAAGTACAAACCCTTGCTCAGTGCCAAAGGATAAAAAAAGTGCACCGGTAACGTTAAAAGATACGAACTTTAGGCCGGCAACTTTTAACTTTACACGGAAATACGGTACTTTTGTGCCAAATTACTAATCATATTAAAATGAAGAAACTATTTTATTTCTTGATTGCATTGGTAGGCCTCTCGGCTGCTTTCAATGCATGTGATGATAACAAGACCTATGCAGAGATGCTGGAGGAGGAAGAAGACGCCATCCAGAGTTACATCAAGGACAACAATATAAAGGTCATTTCGCAATCAGCATTCCATGCCAACGACTCTATGACAGATGTGGCAGAGAACGAGTACGTCCATCTGGCCAATGGTGTGTATATGCAGATTGTAGACAAAGGTTCGGAAAATCCGGCAGACACGGTGAAGCATAACGACCTGGTGCTGGTACGCTTCCTGGAGTATGACATCTTGGAGAGAGACTCCACGCTGACCAACTTCTATGAGCCGGGCGTGGTGGATGAGTTCAAGTACGTAATCTCCTCTTCATCCGTATCAGGCATCTTCCTCTATGGCGTAATGCTGGAGTACTACGGTTCCGATGTTCCGGCCGGTTGGCTGGCACCGTTGAGCTATGTGCGCAACAACGCTCACGTGAAGCTGATTGTACCCTCAAAGATGGGTCACAGCACTGCCATGAGCTACGTTACCCCCTACTTCTATGACATACAGAAGTATCAAATCTGGAATTAACTAATATCAATCATATGACACTCATTAAATCTATCTCCGGTATTCGCGGTACTATTGGTGGAGGCGCAGGCGAAGGCTTGAACCCACTGGATATCGTGAAATTCACGTCGGCGTATGCTACTCTGATTCGCAAGACGTGCTCTGTGAAAAGCAACAAGATTGTAGTTGGCCGTGACGCCCGCCTCTCTGGCGAGATGGTAAAGAACGTGGTAGTAGGTACCCTGATGGGTATGGGTTGGGATGTTGTGGACATCGACTTGGCCTCTACTCCTACCACCGAACTGGCAGTGACTATGGAGGGTGCGAGTGGTGGTATCATTCTGACAGCATCGCACAATCCCAAGCAATGGAATGCACTGAAACTTCTCAACGAAAAGGGCGAGTTCTTGAACGCTGCAGAGGGTAACGAAGTGTTGCGCATTGCCGCTGCAGAAGAGTTTGACTATGCGGATGTTGACCACCTCGGATCGTACCGCAAAGACCTGACATACAATCAAAAGCACATCGACAGTGTGTTAGCACTGGACTTGGTTGACGTGGAAGCCATCAAAAAGGCAGACTTCCGTGTGGCTATCGACTGCGTGAACTCTGTGGGTGGCATCGTATTGCCGCAACTCTTGGAGGCTCTGGGCGTGAAGCATGTAGAGAAGCTCTACTGCGAACCGACCGGCAACTTCCAACACAACCCCGAGCCATTGGAGAAGAACCTGGGTGACATCATGAACCTGATGAAGGGTGGAAAAGCAGACGTGGCATTCGTGGTAGACCCTGACGTAGACCGTCTGGCCATGATTTGTGAGGATGGAAAGATGTACGGCGAGGAGTACACGCTGGTTACCATTGCAGACTATGTACTGAAACATACGCCCGGAAACACCGTCTCCAACCTGAGTTCTACCCGTGCGCTGCGCGACGTTACCCGCAAGTACGGACAAGAATATGCTGCCTCGGCAGTTGGTGAGGTGAACGTAACTACCAAGATGAAGCAGGTAGGAGCCGTTATCGGTGGCGAAGGCAATGGTGGAGTAATCTATCCTGCCAGCCATTATGGCCGTGATGCACTGGTTGGTATCGCCCTCTTCCTGAGTCATTTGGCACACGAAGGCAAGAAGGTGAGCGAACTGCGTGCCACTTATCCCTCTTACTTCATGGCAAAGAATCGCGTAGACCTGACCCCCGACACCGATGTAGATGCCATCCTTGCCAAGGTGAAGGACATCTATAAGAATGAGGAAATCAACGACATCGACGGTGTAAAGATTGATTTCCCTGACAAGTGGGTACATCTTCGCAAGAGTAATACCGAGCCGATTATCCGAGTTTACAGTGAAGCCGGTACACCGGAAGCTGCCGAGGAAATCGGACAACAGATCATGAAGGTGATAGAGGAGTTAGCTAAATAACCCCATATACCTTATATTATATAGGCACGGATTGTGTGGCAGGTGCAAATAAGAGGTACCGAACAACCGCACAATCCGTGCTGAATTATGTTTCTAATTATGACCGAGTTTTTTAATGCATTGAATGAGGGAATAACTTCCCTGAGTGATTTTGTTTGTGGTTATCCGTTCTTCCTGCTACTGATAGGAGGCGGACTGATATTGTTCTTCTATTCGGGAGCGGTTTCCATCCGCCATTTGGGCGCATCGATGAAAGCCCTCCGACATAAGTCTGAGATATCGGGCGAAGGACAAATCAGTTCCTTCCAAGCACTGATGAGTGCCATTGCCTCTACGGTAGGTATGGGAAATATCGCCGGTGTAGCCATCGCCATCACCGTGGGAGGCCCCGGAGCTATCTTCTGGATGTGGGTGAGTGCCATTGTCGGCATGGCCACCAAGTTCTTTGAAGGGGCTTTAGCTATCATGTACAAGGGGCATGACTCCGCCGGACAACCTCAGGGCGGCACGATGTACATCATCCTTCATGGGCTGGGGAGGAAGTGGAGGTTCTGGGCCTACTTCTTTGTGGTATTTGGTCTGATAGGCACACTTTGTGTGATGCAGGCCAATCAGTTGGTAGAGTCCATCACCACCGTCTTTACTACACCGGCCGGCATTGAGAACACGTTGATGCTTCGCTTCATCATGGGCGTGGTCATTGCACTGATTGTAGCCATTGTGATTATAGGCGGCATACAGCGTATATCGGTCATTTCAGAGAAGATTGTCCCGGCTATGGTAGGTTGTTACATGCTGTTGGTACTGGTAATTATCTGCCTCAACATAGACAAGTTACCGAGTGTATTCTACTCAATCTTTCACTCGGCATTCAATTTGGAGGCCGGAATAGGTGGCATTCTTGGAACTGCACTTATTGGAGCTAGGCGCGCGGCCTACGTGAATGAGGCCGGTGTGGGTACCGCCTCCATGATGCACGGGGCTTCTCGTAACGACAATCCGGTGCGTGAGGGCTTAGTTGCCATGATCGGCCCCGCCATTGATTCGGGTCTTGTCTGCACACTGACGGCACTTCCTATCCTTATCGCCGGTAACTACACCGTAGGTGGAGAGATCAAAGGTTTGTACATTGCACTGAACTCGTTTGAACAGCTGCTTCCCGGGTGGGGACAATACCTATTGATGGTTATGGTCTTCTGCTTTGCTTTCTCCACCATGTTCTCCTACTCCTACTATGGTTTAAAGTGCACAAACTTCTTGTTCGGGGCGCATAATGCCCAATATTACAACTACTTCTACCTGGTAATGATAGTCGTAGCTGCGATGATTCCATTGGGAGCTGTGGTTGCCATCATGGACTTGGCTTTTGCTTTGATGGCTTTACCTACCATGATGTCGTTGCTGATTCTTGCTCCTCGCGTCAAGAAGCTGATGCGAGAGTACTTCTCCCCTTCAAAGTAGCAATAAAGAACAATCTCCCCAACAGTAGCCAAGTTCGGTACTGTTGGGGAGATTGCTTTTAACTCCACCCATCCTACTTACAGCAGTTGGATGCGTTCCGCCTCACTCTCAAAGTTGGGAGTAAAGATGCCCTTGTCCAGATTCTCCTTAATTTCCGCTATCGACCAGAAACGTCCGCCATCGGTCTCCTCGCTGGGGGTGATGCTTCCGTCGTACACAGTCTTATGGACGAACACCAGTTCACGCTCCCGTTGCGAGTCATACAGATAGTGGGTGACACACTCCGGCGTAAAGTCCGTGATACCCAGTTCTTCTCTCACCTCGCGCTTCAGCGCCATCTCTACGCTCTCCCCTAGGTCCACGTGCCCACCTACGGCCGTATCCCATTTGCCCGGCTGTATCTCTTTCCACATCGGTCGCTTCTGCAAGTAGAGTTCTCCGCGACTGTTAAACACGTGCAAGTGCACCACCGGATGCAACAATCTGCTACCGTTGTGGCATTCCCCACGTGTGGCAGCTCCAACAATGTTTCCCTGCTCATCCACTACAGGAAACATCTCTTGCAAATTATCATTGGTCATAGTTTTCATTTACGGTATCAATAGTGACGAATCTCCATAACTCAGGAAGCGGAAGTCGTGGGCGAGGGCATAGTCGTAGATGCGTTTCCAGTCGCCTTTCACGAAGGCTGACACCAGAAGCAGGAGGGTGCTTTGTGGTTGGTGGAAGTTGGTTACGATGGCCTTCACAATGCGGTAGGTGTAACCCGGGGCGATAATGATTTGTGTGCTCCCGTGCAGAGCCTCCATGCCATGCCTATCCAAGTAGCGGAGCAGTGCCTGCAAACATTCGGTGGCGGGGGTAGCTTCTTCCTCCGGCGTCAGTTCATAAGGCTGCCATTGACGCACATGCAGTTCGGCATCCGTGGCATCGGGGTTCTTCAGCAGCGTAAGCCCCATGTGATAGAGGCTCTCCAGCGTGCGTACCGAGGTGGTGCCTACGGCGATGGCTTCCCCTCCGTGCTTCAAAAGTTTCTCCAGCGTTGTTCGGGTCACGGAGATATACTCGGTGTGCATTTCGTGTCCCTCTATCTCAACACTCTTCACCGGTTTAAAGGTGCCGGCACCCACGTGTAGCGTCAGCTCCTCGCGGTCGATGCCTTTCTCGGCCAACCTCTCCAGTACGGCGGGGGTAAAGTGTAAGCCTGCCGTAGGTGCTGCCACCGAGCCTTTAATCTTGGAATATACTGTCTGATAGGTCTCTTTGTCGCTCTCCTGCGTGTCGCGGTTCAGATAGGGAGGGATGGGCAGTTCGCCAAACACCTCCAGGATGTCGGCAAAAGTAACCTCCGAGTTATCCCATCGGAAGTCCACCCAATGGCTGGTGCCCCGGCTTTCTCCGCGTGTGGCGGTCAGCGTAATGCTGTGTCCCTTCACTGTCATCTCACGCTTCAGTGTGCCCTCTTTCCACTTCTTCAGGTTGCCCACCATACAGAGCCAGGCCGAGTGTTCGGTCTGCTGGAAGTTAAGTACGTAGTCATTGGGGCTGATTGGCTCAAGACAGAACACTTCTATCAGTGCGCCGGTATCCTTTCGGAAGTGCAGTCGGGCCTGGATGACGCGAGTATTGTTCATCACCAACAGTGCACCGGCAGGCAGTTGGTCGGGCAATGAAGCAAAGCGGGTCTCACTGATTTCACCCTTCCGATAGACCAACAGCTTGGATTGGTCGCGCACGGGCAACGGGAATTTGGCAATGCGCTCATCCGGAAGTGGGTAGTTGAACTCGCTGATGCGGATATGTTTAGGGTCTTCTTTCATACACAGCAATATTTAATGGGCGACAAAGGTACAGATATTTCTTTACTTTTTCTACCTTTGCATTCTCCTAATTGATGGGGGATGTACAACCTCGGAAATGCACTTTTCTGAAGGAGGCATTCTCTTGGTTGTACCAAGAGGGTGTCAAGGTTGGACGAAGAGGGTCTCTTCGTTGTACCTCGAGACCCTCGAGGTTGTACCTTGCCAAACCCTGCTCAGAAGGCACTCTGGGGCGGGGTGCAACCAAGGCATAGAGCCGTTAGATAGTTAAGGACAAAAACATAGAACAGACGTGATGAAAATTGGTGACAAAGTGCGTTTCCTCAGCGAAGTAGGAGGAGGCACAGTAACAGGCTTCCGTGGCAAAAACATTGTACTGGTGGAGGACGCCGACGGGTTTGAAATACCGATGCAAACAACCGAGTGCGTGGTGATTGAGACCGATGACTACAACATCCCCGCACCTTCATACCGTGCGGCCTCAACCCCGGCACCGCAAACTCCGCAAAAAAGTGTGGAACAGCCTGCACGTACCTCCGGCGAAGTGTTCGACCCGCTGGCCCGACGGGTGGAGAAACCCCAGGTGTCGGTCTATCGACAGCCCGAGGTGAAAGGGAACGACACCCTCAATGTGTACCTTGCATTCGTGCCCGTGGACATAAAATCAGTAAGCACCACTCCGTTCGAGACCTATTTGGTGAACGACAGTAACTATTACCTCTACTACACTTACCTGGGTGTGGAAGGCAAGTCGTGGAGCGCTCGCTCGCACGGCCTGATAGAGCCGAACACGAAAATGTGGCTGGAAGAGTTTGAAAAGGCAGCCTTGAATGACCACGAACGGGTAGCCGTGCAGCTGCTTCCGTTTAAAGACAACCGAGCCTTCACCCCCAAACCGCTAGCCAACGTGGAGCTTCGGATTGACGTAGTGAAGTTCTACAAACTACATACCTTCCAGGAAAACGACTTCTTTGATACGCCGGCACTGATTTACGACGTGGTGAAGAATGATGCTGCCGCCCGCCAAGTCTTTTCCTCGGCCGAGGAGATTCAGGAGGCACTGATGCAGAAGAAGCAATCAGACGCCCCTCGCACGCCCACTCCGGCATCCCGAAAGCAGAAAGAGAAAAACGGCATTATTGAAGTAGACCTCCACATTGGTGAGTTGCTGGACGACACAAGGGGCATGAGTAACGGTGAGATGCTCCAATATCAGCTGGATAAATTCCACGAAGTGATGAAGCAATATCGCAACAAACGTGAGCAGCGCATCGTATTCATCCACGGCAAAGGTGATGGCGTGCTACGGAAAGCGTTGCTGGACGAGCTGCGGAAGAAATATCCTCAATGTCGTCATCAAGACGCCTCGTTCCGTGAATATGGCTACGGAGCCACACTTGTGATAGTTAAATAGACCTCTTTACACCTTATATATAATATCATGACAAACAAAGTTCGGGTCTGCTCCGGCAAAGCAACCCTACCATGGATACAAGCATTGCTGCTGCCGCTGTTGCTATTCACGTTGCTGGCAGCCTGTCATTCACACCCTCAACCAGAGGAGCCGGATGAGTTGAGTGCCTTTGAAGCCTTCTTCGCCTCCAAAGGAGACTCCATCTCTATTGCGCCCAGACGCCTGCGGACAGAGTGCCTCCGACGTATGGAAACGGTGACAGACAGTCTGGTGCGTTGTCATTACATGGCCGTGGCATCCAAAACCTGCCTCATCACCTCCGACATTGATTCTGCCCGACTACTGTTGAATGGGGTGGAAGAGTACATCGCCAACCGTCCCTTCTCTCCGGATCTGGCCGACCTGCAATCAGACTGCGCCAACATGAGAGGCAATATTCTCGGTCGCTTGGGCGAAATGAAAGCCTCGGCCGAAGCGTTCGAGGAGGCCTATGAGTGGCGCATGAAGGGAAGGAAGAAAGAGGTGATACCTGACATACTTATCAACTTGGCCGACGTCAACAACCGCCTCGGTCGGCTGGACGTAGGAGCCTACTGGTACCGACGCGCACTGTTACTGTGCGACTCGTTGCAACTCACCACCCGTTCGAAAACGCCTGTCTACTACGGACTTGCGCAAGTCTATGTGGCTCTGCGCGACTTTGAACAGTGCGACCACTACTATGAACTGGCCGCCCGTAGTTATGAGGAGATGCTTCCCTACGAGCGACACTTCTACTTGAACAATCGGGGAACCTCTTATTATTACAGGAACGACTACCTTACTGCCATCGGCTACTTCCGCCGCGTGGTAGATTTGGTACAACAATATCCGGAAATGGAGTTTGAAAGAAACCTTGCCTACCTCAACTTGAGCGATTGTTTCCTGCAGATGGGCGCGGCAGACTCGGCGGCAACCTACCTCCGAAGCTGTGAATCCTTCTTTCGGAAGCTGGGCATGAGTACAGCAATCTACTACATTGATACGCAACAAATTGAGTTGGCGCTGCTACGAAAGGACTTCCCAAAAGTGCGCCAGTTACTGGCAAGTAGCGTCACCCCACCCGACATCGACCCGGATATGGTGCACATCCGCAATAAGTATCTGCTGCAATTCTGCGAAGAAACCGGCAACTACCACCAGGCTTGGCACTACCTGAAGGCAAACAAGCGACTGGATGACTCCGTGCGAAACGAGCGCGTGAGACTACGCACGGCCGACCTTGCTCTGCGCTATCAGCAAGATTCTACACTCATGGCCAACCGCGTGGTACTGCAAGAGGCTGAGAATGAAGTGTTGCGCCTGCGCCAGACTAAGGGTCTTTGGATTGCTTTGTTTGTAGTGACACTGCTGGTTGTTCTCTCCGCCTTGTTCTATATGCAGAAGAAAAAGGCCCTGCTCATGGCAGAAAACCGCCGGCAAGTTTCAAACCTCCGCCTGGAAAATATCCGCAACCGCCTCTCCCCGCACTTTATTTTCAATGTCCTGAATCAGCAAATGGCCAACCTGGGAGAGGAAGAAAAGCATGAGTTGTCCTCACTCGTGAAGCTGATGCGTAGGAACCTGGAACTGGCAGAGCAGTTCCAAGTAACCCTTTCCGAAGAACTGGAATTTGTTGATACTTACATCAATCTGGAGCGTCGGTCATTGGGTGACGCCTTCTTCTTTGAGCGGAAGATAGCTCAGGATGTGAATCCGGAACAGGTTTGGTTGCCCTCCATGCTCCTCCAGATACCGGTAGAGAATGCTGTGAAACACGCTTTGCGCGACAAAAGTGGCGACCGCCGCCTTTGGATTGAAGTAACCCGAGTGGCAGAGGGTGTCACCATCCGCATAACAGACAACGGCGGAGGCTATCGCATGAGCAGTACTCGGCGGGGTACCGGTACCGGCATGAAGGTGATTATGCAAACCATTCAGATACTCAACAGCAAGAATCGGCAGGCCATAGACGTCTCCCTGCACAACGTTACGCTGGACAATGGCGAAGTGGGATGCCAAGTAACATTCCTCCTTCCCAACGACTACGATTACCGTTTATAATGCAGCGGTTTAGTCTTCTTTTTTGCTCGGATAAACCGAAATACGCCCGAATAATCTCTTATTACAAAGAAACCGTTTGGAAGGAATCGTAGTTTAGTAAAATGTAAAAAATAACCTGCATCACTTTAAGCATAAAATCAAGCGGCCATCAAATGATGGTTTTGCCGTCTGAATTCAAACCCCAAAGGGACTTGAATACGCTTCCGTGATAAGGTGCAAAATATTTGTTTAATA
>JAGATY010000053.1 GCA_017621035.1 Bacteroides sp.
ATACAGAATATTTCTATTAAATTTGCGTCAGTCATGGGAGTGATTTTTATTTGTAACACTTTGATTTTGACACTATAAAGATACAAATAAATTTTCACTCCCACTACTTTTTATGATACTTTCTTATACCGAACTCACGTTGAATTATGGTAAAATGAGGGCGTGCCGATTTTTGACACACCCTCCTTTTTTTTTAGCACACACTTCCCCACCCTCATGATATTTTACCATAACCCGAAATGTGTCTGCTCCGTTTCCATAGGAACGGAGTTGATACGGAGTTGGTACGGCCTTGATAGGGCGTTGGTACGGAGCGGGTCTAAGTGCCCTACAGTATGCTCTGGAAGGGGATACACAGTTGTGAAGAGCAACTTTGTTTTGAGTCGTTTTTCATTCATGTAAATTGTTTTCATAATCAATACTTTTAAATTCAAAAGAGAAGGAGTATCTAGGGTAGTTTATAGGTATAGATAACACCTTCTACATCATTGCAAACAGCATAAAGCGTTTTGTGTTTTTCTGAAACAGCAAAAGCTGATACTGTTTTATCCAAACCATAACGTGCCACCGGTTCTGCCTGCCAGTTCCACACTTCCAACACCGGTTGTTGGTCTGTGCCGGTGGTCAGTATATAGATATAGGCATCGGTTGCATACGGAAAAGAGGTATAGCACGCCTTCCGATTTTCAACACTTTGCGTAGGTTTCTCTAACAAGGTTTCTTGCAGCAACTCTCCCTCATAGCTATAGATACGGCACAGTTTAGCGTAGGCGTAGAAAGCTGCAAACTTATCTCCCGAAGGGTTGGCTACAGTCAGTTTGTTGTAAACAAAACGATTCAACTCCTCCGGTCGCTTGGGTAACAAGTCTTTAGGATAGGTTCCTACAGAAATAGTCTCTCCATCTTCCTTTAATATGGTGTATTCCGAATCCTCATCATCTGCCAAGAAGCACCAAGTATTCTCTTTCAAGAACAGAAAACGATTTAGCATCCGCTTCTCGGTAGGCAATACTTTATCAGCAGACACTTGAAAACGACCGGAAGTATCTACAGATACCTGTTTCACACGGTTTGTCTGCATTTCAAACACCTGAAAGCCATCCGAGGTCTCTCCATAAGTTCTATCTAGTGTCAGAAACTCAGTAGGTCCCCGTCCCTTCACACCATTGCGAAAAAGAAATTCACATTGCGGAAGTTTCCAGAATGAAAACATACTGTCCTGCTTAGCCTCATAAGTAACCAACATATCTTTCATCACAAACATACGTGTGACAGCAAGTAGCGTTGGCGGAATAGAGATACTATCTGCCGCCAATGGCTGCACAGCAGGCAGAGCAATCTGTTTCTCCGATTGAGAGGTACAAGAACAGATTCCCCAAAGACTAAGTATCAATATCAGTTTCCTCATTTACTTTTACATTTATCCTGACTACTGGCATAAACAACCCAATAGTATAAATATCACCCTATGACCTCATCGCTAAATATGCCACAAATGTAGTGAGTAAGAATCAGAAATCCAAGAAGAGAAAAAAGGAATAGTAAGTTTTCCGTTTTTTGTTTTGTACTTTTCTGCGAATACTCTAACTTTGGGGCGATTATAAGTTTTAGCGTAAACTTATGTATCATTTTGTGGGAAAATATTAGCGTTTGCTATTATTCTATATCACTTCTGGAACTTAGGAACTTTCATGTATGTATGATTAGAATAAGATGGCAGATGCCTACGCATAGGCGTAGGTACATCTTGATTCTTTATACATACAGGTATCCTAAGACCTCAGAAGTGAAGAGCTATAAAAGATGTATTCTACGCTTCTTTTATACTCTTGAGGCTTAGGATATAAACTTTCTCTAATTTGCTCCCAACAGCACATGTATAAACATTTTATTTTTATTACTAATATTTTAATTATCAGAATTATGAGAAAGTTTTTATTTTCATTGTGTACATTACTAATGTGTACAACTGCGTGGGCAGACAACATTAACGGTTTTAAAGTTGAAAAAACAGATGAGAAAGCACACATCGGTCTTTTTTTAGCCTTTTCTGGTGTTGATAGCAAGTATGAAGACGAGAATGTAGCTGTAGAGATCTATAGGGAAGCATTGTGGATAACTAATAAATCAGATAGAACAATTTATCTGGATTTAGCTCAATGCTTTGCCTATTATAATGACGATGTAGTTTCTTTATACATTCCTGATAAAACAAAGAAAAAAAATATTGTTACAGAAACACAACTAATAAACATTGCACCTAAAGAGGATAGAATGCTCTGTGGTTTAGCATCTCTTATTACTGGAACATACTCTGCATATGTAGATAAGAAAGAGGAGTACTTTCATAATATTACAGAATATACCGAAAAATTCATGAGCGTTGTTGATGAACTACGCATTGAATTAGAAAATGAAAATAAGAATTCTGCAACCAAACACTTAACTGAAGACGAAGCCTTTATAAAACTTAAAGCAGCTATTGCTTATTCTTTTGACAAAGAAGCCAAAGAGACTACACCAGTTATTGTTAGTAATTGGGTAAGCGATATTATTTTATCAAAATATTACACTTTATTACCACCCCCTCAACAAAAAACTAAATCATTGTCTGCAAAAAAAATCAATCCTGCAAAAATTTGCACTACAGCAACAAGTCCTTTTGAGTATGAAGAAGAAAAAAGTCCAATAATGGGATATGACATAAATATTGACTTAAAAAAAGGGCGCTTTACATTAGGTCAGATTATAGTAACTGGAAATAACAAAGATTTAGAAGAAACAAAATACTACATGGGGTCAATTACTCCCGTATTAAAAACAGGCAATACTATATTCAACCAACTAGTCATTGAATGGTTAGGCACAGATGTAGACTTCTCTAAAATTAAAGATGACAATAAAGGCTTTGTACAATTCGGAAAGGATAAAGTCTTAAAAGTAACAAACTTATACTAGCATAAGCATGAAATCATTTGTATTGTATCTTTTATTTTTGCTACTCCCTATAATTACTTGCTGGGCGCAAAGCAAAGAAGTATCTCTAGCACTAGAAAAAATGAGTTATGGATACATAATTGAATCATTTAGAGATTTCGAAAAGAATGCCAAAAGAAACGACATCTTAGCTCAGTTTTTCCTTGCCCAATGTTACGAAAAAGGATATGGTACAATGATTAACAAAGAAAAAGCTTTTCGCTACTACCGCAAGGCTGCAGAACGTGGTCTTGCGGTAGGGCAAATGGCTTTAGCAAACTGTTACCGAATAGGAATAGGCGTTACGCCGAACAATGAAAAAGTTGAATATTGGGAAGGCAAAGCAAGAGGTAAATATAATCCTAAGCATTTAAATCTTTTGGAGATATGCTACATAGAAGGAAGTAAACACCAAAAAAACTATTACCAAACAAGTAATAATATCACTTCTACTCATTCTCTTGCGTCCCAACCAACAGCACCAATTGCACAAGTTTCAACACCCACATCTAATTCTATCATGGTTTCTACGCCCGATGAAGTAGCTACAACAACACCTAGGTCAGATGTAGACAATGGGATTCCTGTTATTACTAGTAAAAATAAAGAATGTTTTGCTGTTATTATTAGCAATGAGGACTATGTTAGAGAATGTAAAGTTCCTTACTCGCTCAACGACGGAGAAGTCTTTGCCAACTATTGTGAGAAGACGTTGGGACTGCCAGCTCAGAATATTCATTTGGTAAAGAACGCGACTCTAAACGACATGAAGTTTCACCTGAATTGGTTGAAGCAGGTAATGGAGGCTTATAATGGTGAGGCAAAGGCGATTATCTATTATGCCGGTCACGGTATTCCCGACGAATCGAAAAGAACTGCTTTCTTGTTGCCGGTAGATGGCTATGCTACTGACATCACTACCGGATATAGTCTTCAGACTCTTTATGAAACGCTGGGAAAGATTCCTTCCAAGCTGGTTACCATCTTTCTGGATGCTTGTTTCAGTGGTGCCAAGCGAGAGGGTGACATGTTAGTAGCAGCCCGAGGTATTACGGTAAAGGTAAAAGAGGGCAGCCCTTTGGGAAACATGGTAGTCTTTTCTGCCGCACAAGGCGATGAAACAGCCTATCCTTACAAAGAGCAGCAGCATGGCATGTTTACTTACTATCTGCTGAAGAAGTTACAAGAGACCCAAGGAGAGGCTACATTGGGTGAACTGAAGGAATACGTTGTAGACCAGGTGCGTAAGCGTTCCATTGTTGTAAATGGAAAGATGCAGACACCCACAATAATAGCTTCCCCTATGATAGGAGAAGGTTGGCTGGAGCATAAATTAAAGTAAACACTGAATAGTATCTTGCTTATTGTCTAAATTGCTCATCGCAGTAACCCAAAGCTTACTGTGATGGGCAATTTTTCTGTATCTATACATTCAATAAAGAACTTCTCTATAGCGTTTTCAGCCCTATCTTCTCAATTACATTTTATTTTTATTACCTTTGTCGTTTAGAATAATAAAGGTGAAGAGGAGTCATGAAATCGGCATAAACCGGATACGGGAAGGATGAGATGAAGTGACGGTTTCTTTGCATAGAGATAAAAAAACAATTGAGAACTATGGGAATGGCAAAATGGATAGGCGGTGTAATCGGCTGGATGGCAGGCGGTCCGCTGGGAGCTTTGGCAGGATATGCGCTCGGCTCTCTGTTTGAGAATAATGAAAACTCTGAAAACGAATACGAGGCTCAGGGCAGAAGTTGTGGCGGTGGAAGCTATCACTCCGAGAATCGTTATGGAGGTAGCCGCAGCTATGATGAGGGACAGCGTAACAGTTTCCTGTTCAGTCTGTTGGCTATGGCATCTTATATCATCAGTGCCGATGGAAAAATCATGCACAGTGAGATGGAGTATGTGCGTGGCTTCTTGCGCATAAACTTTGGAGAGAGTGCAGTCAAACAGGGTGAACAGATATTGCTGAATCTTTTTGAGCAGAAAAAGCAGATGGATGCACGCTCACCGGAGGCTTTTAAAAGTACTATCCGTCAGTGCGGGGCACAGATTGCTGCCAACATGAACTATGAGCAGCGACTGCAACTACTCAGTTTTCTGGCCGGAATAGCCAAGGCTGACGGTAGAGTGACCTCTGATGAGGTAACTGCCTTGAAAGAGGTGGCACGCAGCATGGGAATGACTGACAATGAGGTAGAGTCTATGCTGAATCTGGGTGGTAACTCGGTAGAGGCAGCCTATAAGGTGTTGGAAATTGCCAGCACTGCTACTGATGATGAAGTGAAGAAAGCCTACCGGAAACTGGCACTGAAGCATCATCCAGATACGGTTTCTGCACTGGGGCCTGATGTTCAGAAAGCTTCAGAAGAGAAGTTCAAGCAGATTACCGAAGCCTATGAACTAATCAAGAAGTCACGCGGGATGAAGTAAGAAAAAAGAGAAGCCACTCGGTTTATCAATCGGGTGGCTTCTCTTTTTTATAAGTAGGCAATACTTACTCGGCATCTGCAGCAGTTTCCTCTTCTGCTTCCTCAAAGTCTGCCAGGTTGCTTTCTACCAAGAGGTTGTACCAAGCAATGAGCTTCTTGATGTCGGAAGTATGAACACGGTCGCGGTCATAAGTAGGTAATACCTCTGTCAAGTAAGCATGCAACTCTTCAGCCGATGCTTTCTTATAGTCCAGTGCAACAAGAGCACCGTTTTCTTTTTTCTTCATCGATGCGAACACCTCTTGCAAAGGTACATCTTCGTCGTCCGTATACATAGAAATATCTCCCAGAGAGATAATTTTTTCATTGCCATAAGCAGGGAGGCGCTTCTTGTCGCCCAGTGATTCTACAATCAACATGTTCTTTCCCTGTGAGATAAGTTTATACAATCCCGGTTTTCCGGCGATGGATAAAATAGTCTTCAACATAGTGTTTTGTTATTTTAAATTTGAGTTATGGTTTATCTTTTTATTTCGGTTGACAAAGGTAACACATTATTCTTTGTCAGCAAGGATATCAGTTGTAAAAGCTGAGGAATTAACGCAGTTTCACCGTCATTTACAATACAAAAGTCTGCTTTAGCACGCTTTTCTTCATCATTCATCTGTGCCCGTACCCGTTTTTCTATCTGTTCACGGGTAGAAGTATCGCGCTGAACAGCTCGAGCTATGCGAAGCTCTTCCGGGGCGTAGACCATCAGCACCCTATCTACCTCTGGAGCAAAGCCTGCTTCATACAAGATGGCAGACTCGATGGCTACTATTGGGGAGGTGGCATGAGCCTCTGCCCAATAACGAAAATCTTCTTTCACACGGGGATGGATAATAGCATTGACCTGCCGAGCATGTTCGGGAGAGCCAAAGAGATAGGAGGCCAACAAGGGTTTATTGAGTGTTTGGTTGTGATAGACCTCTTCCCCCAAGAGAGCAATCAGACCGGAACGGATAGTAGCATCGGTGAGCATCAACTGCTTAGTTTCTGTGTCTGAGATATAGACAGGCACTCCCATCAGTTGCAACAGATGGGAAACTACACTCTTTCCGCTACCGATTCCACCGGTAATACCTAATTTAATTTGCTTCATCGGTAGAGAGTTGTTCTATCAGGAAATCTACTTGTTGAGGATAAATGCGCACTTGGTTGATGCCGTCGGGTTGGGTTCTCAGCTTTACGGTATATTTATCTGTTCCCAACTTCAACAACTCCTCATAAGAAACTAGAATGTGGAAGTCGGAGGCAGTAATCTGACGGAAGTGACTAAGACCGACCTGAAACATAACCTGCACTTTAGAGGGAAAGGTGCGTAACACTTTTCCGGCAGGGAAGTTAACTCCCTGAATCGGGACTTCCACCGTTTTTTCCGTGTAGACATCTACCGGAAGAGTAAGACCTACTACTGCCGGTACAAACTTAACGCCCTTCTGTGCCATCAGAGGTAATTGTTGACGCACTGTGTCAGACACATTCTCCAGTTTTACCGGACGGGTATATGCTACCTTGATTGTATCCAATACACGTTTGGGGGCATATACCAGTACCGAGTCCGGAGAGAACAAGGTATCAGGCAAGTAGTATTGGCGTCCGGCACTGACGGAGCCTTGTAATTTTACCGGTACTCGCTTAGACTCTCCTGCCGCATAGATATAATCCAGTGTATCCGGCTTTATGGAAAGTAGAGCAGTAGAGGCATTCAGTTGAGTCTGTATCTTCTTTTCCAGTTGGGAGGATAAGATTCTGACATGATTATTACTGCTTTTATAGTCGGCAAAGTCAAAGGCTACCGGATAGAAGTTCTTGCCTAACATATAATTAAGGAGTACAGTACCCTTATCCTTTACTCTTACCCGCAGTTCGGTAGGTGGTTCGGAAGTTATCACCACATTGTTAGGCACCTCCTTCAGGCGTACCGGTATAGAAAACTCTGTTTCGTAATCGTTGTTCAACGTCTGCAATAACCAGAAGCCTCCGGCCACCAGAAAGAAAAACAAAAAAACAAAGAACTCCCTGCTCTTTGCACTGAGCAGAAAGTCCTTCGTTTTTTCTATAGTACGCAGGTATGTACGTTTTATATTCCTACGTTCGAGCATAGGCTTATCGTTATCTATTATTTGGCTTGTTGGCTGCTATTGGCATCTGCAGCAGCGGCATAGATAGAGTTCTTGTCGATGCGGATTTTTACGTTCTTATCCACTTCGAGCAATACATCACTATCGTTGATTTCTTTAATCACGCCATAGATACCACCGGCAGTTACTACTCGTTGGTTCAGTTGGAGAGACTTACGGAAATTGGCAATTTCCTTCTGTTTTTTGTTTTGCGGACGAATCATAAAGAAATACATGATTGCAAACATAGCAATCAACATAATCCACATCATGCTACCGCCATTCGGGTTGGCAACGGGTGCCTGCAAGAGAAATACTGTCAATACATTCATAATTATTCGATATTAAATTGTTTTACATGATTGATTTAGTTGGAAATCAGAAGTCTGATGTTTCTGCCGATACTGACTACAAGGAACTGGTCATTAGTTCTTAACCAGCTTACCCTCTTTCTTCAGCTCTTTGACAATGCCATCCAATGTACCGTTCACAAATGCTCCACTCTTAGCGGTACTATACACCTTAGCTATTTCCACATACTCATTTAACGAAACACTGATAGGAATGTTCGGGAAGCTTAAGAGTTCAGCCAAAGCACATTGCATGATGATGACATCCATAAAGGCTACACGATCCAGTTCCCAGTTACGTGTATTCTCGCTAATCAGGTGACGATAGTAATCACAGTTCAAGATGGCACGGCGGAACAAACGGCGAGCAAACTCCTGATCGTCTTCATCTTTAAACTCCGGAAGCAGTTCTTGGTTGGCACCGTTCTTCTCTTCAAAACGTTTGATGGTCTTCAGGACGAAAGTGTCTACTACATCTTTATCATCGTTCCAATAGAGGCTCTGGTCTTCCAAGAAAGCATCCAAGTCTTCATTATTAAAGATAAATGTCTTATAGAGTTTACGCCACACTTCACGATCTGCTTCATAAGAGTTGTCATCCGAAGCCATATACTCCTTATATATATCAGAAACGATAATCTTCTCATAGAGAGATTTAACGAAATCCTCATCATTGCTCCAGCTACGTTTCTGTACGGAAACGAAGTCCAGCAGTTGCTTGTTCATTCCTAATTGAGAGATGAACTTGTTTTCTACAAATTTCATGTTGGGGTACAACTCCTCGACAGTAGGAGCCAACTTAGCCTTAGCGGCATCGATACGTTTTTGCGCATAGTTCGTCAAAGCTACCATCAGCATCAGCAAGTAGTTGTAGAGGTCGTACGCTTTTGACAGGCTGAAGAACAATTCCTTTTCTGCAGCATCAAGGTTTTTACTGCCGTTCTGATAATAAGCATATACAATTTGTATAATCTTAAGACGAATAAGAACTCTGTTAATCATAATTGTTAGAAGTACTATTGTTTTAACAAGGTGCAAAAGTAGACATTTAAAATGAATTAGCACAATCTTAACCGTTTTTTTTGCACTGATAGCAATTATCGCACTTATTTCTTTTTCAGTTTAAAAAAAATCTTCAAATTTGAAGCCGTTTTACGCGGTAGCTGCCCCAAGCAGGCAGAAGATACTCTTCTTTGAAAGATGTCTACTGCCTGATTAAGAGCAAAAACCGTCACAGTTTAATAGAAAAGATTCTAAAAAGAGAAGAAAGATGGAGATAAACGAGAAAGAGATTGCGTTTTCTCAGGCCATCAAAGCCGGTAAGCGCATTTATTATTTAGATGTAAAGAAGAGTAAAAAGAGCGAGATGTACCTGACCATTACCGAAAGCAAGAAAATCGTAAGTGGAGAAGGAGACGACTCGCAAGTCAGTTTCGAGAAGCATAAAATCTTTTTATATAAGGAGGATTTTGAGAAATTCATGAATGGATTGCAGCAGTCCATCCGCTTTATTGAAGAACAAGAGGGTTTGCCCTCCTCTTTCAGTAAGAGAGAAACGACCATCCCCACTTCAGAAGAAAACAGCTTACCGGAAGAGGAAAACGGCTCTTCTTTAAATGAAGAAATCAAGATTGACATCGATTTTTAATAGATAACTTTTGGTATATCAAAAAGAAGCTGTACTTTTGCACCGCTTTTTTGCAAAACATCGTGCAACCTCTGTTGCATTGTGTGATGGTGAATTAAGCAATCAGAGAATACTTAATTTAGAGTAACACAAAAAATTTAAAGAAATGAGATCTATTGACGTAAAAGGATCTGTAAGAGCTATTGCAGAACGTTCTTCAGACCAAGCAAAAGCCTTGAAGGCTATTCGTAAGAACAACGGCGTACCTTGCGTACTCTACGGTGGTGGCGAAAACGTACACTTTACTGTACCCGCAGACGGTCTCCGTAACTTGGTTTACACTCCGCACATCTACACTGTAAACCTTTCTATCGATGGTAAAGAAGTAAAAGCCATCATGAAGGACATTCAATTCCACCCCGTTAAGGATACTATCCTGCACGTAGACTTCTACCAAATCAATGAAGAGAAGCCTATCGTTATGGAAGTTCCCGTACAGTTGGAAGGTTTGGCAGAAGGTGTGAAGGCCGGTGGTAAGTTGGCTCTTCAGATGCGCAAGCTGAAAGTGAAAGCTCTTTATACTGCAATTCCTGAGAAGTTGATTATCAACGTATCTCACTTGGCACTGGGCAAGACCATCAAAGTAGGCGAATTGAACTACGAAGGTTTGGAACTGCTGAATGCTAAAGAAGCTGTAGTATGCGCCGTTAAGTTGACTCGTGCCGCAAGAGGTGCTGCCGCAGCAGCTGCTTCTGGCAAGTAATCAGCTCCCGGCAAAGATATGTAGGAGGTTCTTCAAACGACCTCCTATTTCTTTTTATCAGGCACGGATTATACGGATAAAGCATTACTGATGCGGTACGTATAATCCGTGCTTTGTTTTTTATAACTCTTCTCGCAACAAAAACAATGAAATACTTAATTGTAGGTTTGGGAAACATTGGCCCTGAGTATCATGAAACCCGCCACAATATTGGCTTCATGACGGTAGACGCACTGGCAAAAAAGGCGGGCGCGACTTTTACCGACGGCCGTTATGGTTTCACCACCACCCTCTCCATCAAGGGAAGACAACTGATTCTCTTGAAACCTTCCACCTTCATGAATCTGAGCGGAAACGCTGTCCGTTACTGGATGCAGAAAGAGAACATACCTTTGGAGAACCTCCTGATTGTAGTAGACGACCTGGCCTTACCCTTTGGTTCCTTACGTCTGAAAGGGAAAGGAAGCGATGCCGGTCATAACGGACTGAAACACATTGCCGCAACTTTAGGTACGCAAAACTACGCACGCCTGCGTTTTGGTATAGGGAACGATTTCCCCCGAGGCACACAAATCGACTACGTGTTAGGACATTTCACTGAAGAAGACTGGAAGACCATGCCCGAAAGGTTGGAAACAGCCGGAGAAATCATCAAGAGTTTCTGCCTGGCAGGTATTAACATCACCATGAATCAGTTCAACAAGAAGTAGACAACCCGAAGCCAGAGAAAACATCTTATAGCAACAAATCATCAAAAGCATAGCAAAAGCATGAGCGAAGCAAGAATAGATAAATGGATGTGGGCAGTACGCATCTTCAAGACACGTACCATCGCTGCCGAAGCATGTAAGAAAGGGCGCGTAAACATCAATGGAGCCTTGGCCAAGGCAGCTCGTATGGTGAAGCCGGGAGATGTGATACAGGTACGCAAGCCGCCCATCACCTACTCATTCAAAGTGTTACAGGCCATCGAGAAAAGAGTGGGTGCCAAGCTGGTTCCGGAGATGATGGAGAACATCACCACACCCGACCAGTACGAACTACTTGAAATGAACCGCATCAGCGGATTTATCAATCGGGCCAAGGGCACAGGCAGACCCACCAAGAAAGACCGCCGCGACCTGGAGGAGTTCACCGTACCCGAGTTTATGGATGATGAATTCGATTTCGACTTTGATTTTGATGAAGATTAAGCAAAGCAACATGGAAAAGATTATCAAATGGGGATTCATTGGTTGCGGAGAAGTAACCAAATACAAGAGCGGTCCGGCATTTCAGAAGATTGAGAATTCGGAAGTGGTGGCCGTGATGAGCCGCAACGGAGAGAAAGCTCAAACATATGCCAAGGAGAGAGGTATATCCAAGTGGTACGACGACGCACAGAAACTCATCGACGACCCTGAGGTGAATGCTGTTTACATTGCTACCCCACCCTCCTCCCATGCCACCTATGCCGTCATGGCTTTACAAGCTGGCAAGCCGGTTTATATAGAGAAACCGATGGCAGTAACCTATGAAGAGTGCTGCCGCATCAACCGTGCTTCCGAGGAAGCGGGTGTCCCCTGCTTCGTGGCTTACTACCGTCGCTACCTTCCCTACTTTCTGAAGGTGAAAGAGATGATTGAGGAGGGCGTCATCGGTAACGTCATCAACGTGCAGATTCGTTTTGCACAACCGCCCCGAGCCTTAGACTACAACACCGAGCATCTGCCATGGCGCGTGCAGCCGGATATTTCCGGAGGTGGCTACTTCTACGACTTGGCTCCCCATCAAATAGACATTCTCCAAGAAATCTTTGGATGCATTCTCGAGGCTCACGGTTACAAGAGCAACCGAGGAGGGCTTTATCCGGCCGAGGACACGCTCAGTGCCAGCTTCCAGTTTGATAACGGATTGGTAGGAAGTGGCTCTTGGTGCTTTGTTGCCCATGAGTCTGCCCGCACCGATCGTATAGAGGTGATTGGCGACAAAGGCTCTCTCAGTTTCTCCGTATTTACTTACGAGCCTATCACCATACACACCGAGCAGGGCGAAGAACATATCCCGGTGGAGAATCCCGTGTATGTGCAGCAGCCGCTGATTCAGGCTGTGGTAGACCATCTGTTAGGGAAATCTACCTGCACCTGCAATGGCGAGAGTGCCACACTTACCAACTGGGTGATGGACAAGATATTAGGAAAGCTCTAAGAGTGTATCGGAAAACGGAGCCGACAAATATTCCCTTCGCCTCCCTCTTACACACAATTTTTCCCGCATTTTATCGTTAAAGGAACATGAAGCAGACGGTAGTCACATTTTGCTTGATGTTCCTTTCTCTTTTTGTCGGTGCGCAAGAGGTGGTCAAGATTGGTGGAGTAGTCCGCAACGAGAGCGGCAACCCCATCGAGTTAGCCGTCGTCCGTCTGGAAAGCACTGCCATCGGCACCGCCACCAACCTGAAAGGCCGCTACTCCCTGAAGTTTGAGCCGCGCGATAGCGTTACCGTGGTCTGCTCCATGCTGGGTTATCAGACGCGCAAGAAACTGCTGCTCAATCCCCGAGGCAACATTTCCCTCAATTTCACACTCTCTCCGCTGGACTTTGAGTTAGGCGAAGTCAGCATCACCGAGCGTAGGCGACAGACGGGAAGCACACAGCAACTGGATGCCACTTCCGGCACGCTGATGCCCGACGCTTCGGGAGGTGGGGTCGAAAGCCTGCTTTCCACCCAGGCGGGAGTGAGCAACAACCATGAACTAAGCTCACAATACAACGTGCGCGGAGGAAGTTTTGACGAGAACATGGTATATGTGGAGGGTATTGAAGTCTATCGGCCTCTGCTCATCCGTTCGGGAGAGCAGGAGGGACTGAGCTTCGTCAACCCCTCTCTGACGCATGCCATCGGCTTCTCCACCGGAGGTTACGAGGCCAAATATGGCGACAAGATGGCTTCCGTATTAGACATCACCTACAAGCGTCCCCAACAAACCGAAGGTTCTGTAGCCCTCAGCCTGCTGGGAGCATCGCTTTACGCCGGCTTCGGCAATAAACATCTGAGCTGGATTAACGGCTTCCGCTACAAGACCAACCGCTATCTGCTGGGCACGTTGGATACGGATGGCGAGTACAATCCGCGCTTCATCGACTACCAGACATTTCTTCATTGGCACCCCTCGCAGCAGTGGGAGGCCGGATTCATCGGTAACATCTCTGAGAACCGATATGAGTTTCTGCCCGAAGATCGTTACACACGTTTCGGCACACTGAGTGACGTGCGCGAGTTCAAGGTCTACTTTACCGGACAGGAGAAAGACCTGTTTCGCACCTTTTTCGGTGCGGGACACCTTACTTATAAGCCTACCCCACAGCACAGCATTACTTTGCAGGCCTCGGCTTTCTGCACGCAAGAGCGAGAGACATACGACATCACGGGGCAGTACTGGCTCAGTGCGCTGGATGGCGACAATGAGGAAGAGGCCGAAACTACCGGCATCGGCACCTATCTGGAGCATGCCCGCAACCGACTGACAGCAGACGTCCTCGCCCTGGCACTGAAAGGAAACAGCCGGCTGAAGCAGCACAACCTGCAGTGGGGGTTGGAGCTGAAGCGGGAGCGAATCAGAGAGAAGACTCGTGAATGGGAAATGCGCGACTCAGCCGGATACGCCATGCCGCAACAGCCTGATGCTTCGGGAGTTGCCTACGTTCTGACGTCGGACAGTCGCATGAGCAGTCTGCGCTACAGTTTCTACCTGCAAGACAGCTATAAGTTCCAAAATCGAGCCGGACTTTTTACGCTTACGGCAGGCGTCCGGGGTAGTTATTGGGACTGGAATCAAGAGTTCATCTTCAGCCCGCGTGCCTCACTGGCGCTCATCCCCACTTTCAACGACCGCTTCACGCTCCGTGTGGCAGCCGGTCTCTATTACCAAGCGCCCTTCTACAAGGAGGTGCGCGACACCACACAGACGGGTGGCGTGGCTACCGTTTGTCTGAATCGGGACATCCGCTCGCAGCAGTCGCTCCACCTGGTAGCGGGTGGCGACTACCACTTCCGAGCCTGGAATCGCCCCTTCCGGTTCAGTATGGAACTCTATTACAAAGCACTCCGCAACCTCATTCCTTACAATGTGGACAACGTGCGCATCAGTTACTACGGCCGCAATCTTGCCAAGGGTTATGCCGCCGGAGTAGACCTGAAGCTGTTCGGAGAGTTTGTTCCCGGCACAGATTCCTGGCTCAGCTTGTCGCTGATGAAGACAGAAGAGAAGCTCGGCAAGCAGTGGCTGCCCCGTCCGACCGACCAGCGCTACCGCCTCTCACTCTATCTGACCGACTACTTCCCCGGCAGCGAGCGATGGAAACTCAGCCTGAAAGGAACCCTGGCAGGCGGTCTGCCCTTCGGTCCTCCGCACAGCGGGCGCGAGGCAGCCCTATTCCGTACCCCGGCCTATAAGCGGGTGGACATCGGCATGTCTTACAGCCTGCTTCCACCCCAAGCAACTTCCCGCCGTCGCACACTTAAAAGTCTGTGGTTGGGGATAGATGTCTTGAACCTGCTGGATATAAACAATGTGAACTCCTACTACTGGGTGACCGACAGCGGCAATCACCAATTTGCCGTGCCCAACTACCTCACCTCCCGCCGCATCAACCTACGTCTGCTGGCCGACTTCTAACCCGCCCCATCGCCCCACTTGTTCCCGACTATCGGCTGAAGCGTTCCGGAGAAGTTCCGCAAGCGTTCCCGACAACCGGCACACTAAGTCGCGCCTTCCTCGCGACCTACTCTTCTCACCCTCCGCATTAGAACCGAATCTGCACAAGATGCCAACTTGTGTTGCACAAGATGCCATCTTGTGCAGCATAAGATGCCATCTTGTGCATCGGAAGTATTAGTGTGGAAGATAGGCGGAATAGGTCTGCCACCCGTCCCCATTTAAAGTAACAGATGCTCCCTTCAAGACCTTTCTTCCTTTGGAAGAAGATTCATTCTCCAGGGGTAGAAGAACTGTTCTCCAGGGGAAGCAGAGTTCCCTTTCGGCGGAAGATTACCGCCCCTCTTCTTCACTTATAACAGTACATTGGCACATGAAATATGCCCATATGGAGGAAAGTTTGCGGGTTGAAAGAAATAATTGCAGAAATATTTCTTTATTCAGGATTTTCTCTCTTACTTTGTGGGAGAATACACCTTTTATAATAAAGGAACTAATAACTACTTAATAATTATAATTATGAAGATCTCACACATTGAACACCTGGGCATCGCTGTAAAGAGCATCGAAGAAGCCCTACCGTATTACGAGAACGTTTTAGGTTTGAAGTGCTACAACATTGAAACCGTAGAGGATCAAAAGGTTAGAACCGCTTTCTTGAAAGTAGGCGACGTAAAGATTGAACTATTGGAACCCACTTCTCCCGACAGTACCATCGCTAAGTTCATCGAAAAGAACAATGGCAACGGTGGTATGCACCACTTGGCTTTTGCTATTGAAGACGGCGTTGCCAACGCATTGGCATTTGCCGAAGAAGCAGGCATCCGCCTCATCGACAAAGCTCCCCGCAAGGGTGCCGAAGGCTTGAACATTGCTTTCTTACACCCGAAATCAACACTGGGCGTACTGACCGAGCTTTGCGAGAAACCGGAGTAACCGCTAGTTTCACTATCTATAATTGACAATTCATAATTCACAATTCATAATTAACTAAGATGAGCAATCAACTCGAAAAGATTAAAGAACTTATCGACCGCCGTGCCGCAGCTCGCATGGGTGGTGGTGAGAAAGCTATTGCTAAACAACACGAAAAAGGTAAATATACAGCTCGTGAGCGTATAGCTATGTTACTGGATGAAGGCAGCTTTGAAGAAATGGACATGTTTGTGGAACACCGTTGCACAAACTTCGGCATGGAAAAGAAGCACTATCCCGGTGACGGCGTTGTAACAGGTTGCGGTACAATCGACGGCCGCTTGGTTTACATCTTCGCACAGGACTTCACCGTATCAGCCGGCTCACTCTCTGAGACTATGTCTCTGAAGATTTGTAAGGTTATGGACCAAGCCATGAAGATGGGTGCTCCTGTTATTGGTATCAACGACTCGGGTGGTGCACGTATCCAGGAAGGTATCAACGCACTGGCCGGTTATGCTGAAATCTTCCAGCGCAACATCCTGGCTTCCGGTGTAGTTCCGCAAATCTCTGGTATCTTCGGCCCGTGTGCCGGTGGTGCCGTTTACTCTCCTGCCCTGACAGACTTCACGCTGATGATGGAAGGTACTTCTTACATGTTCCTTACCGGTCCTAAAGTGGTGAAGACCGTAACAGGTGAAGACGTTACACAAGAAAACCTCGGTGGTGCCAGCGTACACTCAAGCAAGTCGGGTGTTACACACTTCACTGCACAGAATGAAGAAGAGGCTTTGGCACTTATCCGCAAACTGTTGAGCTACATTCCGCAAAACAACCTGGAAGAGGCTCCTATCGTAGAGTGCAATGACCCGATTGACCGTCTGGAAGACTCGTTGAACGAAATCATCCCCGACAATCCGAACAAGCCTTACGATATGTATGAGGTTATCAGTGCCATCGTGGACAACGGTGAGTTCCTTGAAATCCAGAAGGACTATGCAAAGAACATCATCATCGGTTTCGCACGCTTCAATGGCCAGTCAGTAGGTATCGTTGCCAACCAGCCTAAGTTCTTGGCCGGTGTATTGGATAGCAACGCTTCACGCAAGGGTGCTCGTTTCGTTCGCTTCTGTGATGCTTTCAACATTCCTTTGGTAACATTGGTAGACGTTCCGGGATTCCTTCCGGGTACCGGTCAGGAGTACAACGGCGTTATCCTTCACGGTGCCAAGTTGCTCTACGCATACGGTGAAGCAACCGTTCCCAAGGTAACAGTTACCCTGCGTAAGTCTTATGGTGGTTCACACATCGTTATGAGCTGTAAGCAATTGCGTGGTGACATGAACTATGCTTGGCCTACTTCTGAAATCGCAGTTATGGGTGGTGCCGGTGCAGTTGAAGTATTGTATGCCCGCGAAGCTAAGGAACAAGAGAATCCTGCTCAATACTTGGCTGAGAAGGAAGCTGAATACACCAAGCTGTTCGCTAACCCATACAATGCTGCTAAGTATGGTTACATTGATGACGTTATCGAACCGCGTAACACTCGCTTCCGCGTAATCCGTGCCTTGCAACAGTTACAAACCAAGAAGTTGACTAACCCTGCCAAGAAGCATGGTAATATTCCACTCTAAAAAGGTAACTGATATGAAGAAATTAGGAATATTTATCGTAGCATTGATTGCTGTATGTGGTAACGCATTCGGCCAAGGCACTAAAAGCCTCGTCATTAACGAAGTGCTGGTAAACAATAAGACCAACTTCCAAGATGACTATGGCCAGCAACATGCCTGGATTGAACTGTTCAACCCCACATTTGCAACCGTTGACGTACGCAACTGCTACCTGACTTGCGACAAGCGCGTATTGGACAAGTCGTTGTCGGCTCCCGAACGTGCTGCTTTGATGTACCCCATCCCCAAAGGTGACGTATTGACTAAGATTCCGCCCCGTCAGCACCTGCTGTTCTGGGCAGACGCTCAACCCAAACGTGGTAACTTCCACCTGAACTTTGAGTTGGATTCAATCGGTCCCAACTGGATTGCACTGTACGACGGTAACGCTATCACCCTGATTGACTCTGTTACTATTCCTGCCAATCTGCCTGTAGACTGTTCATATGCTCTTAATGTGGACGGTATCAGAGCTAAAGGTTGGAAAGTGATGGGTCAGGAAGCCGGAACCTATGTTACTCCCAGCACCAACAACGTAACGCTGGACACCAATGAGAAGATTGACGGATTCAAACAAAAAGACCCACACGGTATTGCAATGGCTGTAATGGCTATGCTGATTGTGTTCATGGGTTTGCTGGTTCTCTTCTTAGCTTTCAAGGTGGTAGGTAACATTGGAAAGAAGATTGCCCAACGCAATGCAATGCGCCACCATGGCATTGAAGATGTCAAAGTTGCTAAGGAAAAGAATGTTGGAACAGAATCGGCAGAAATCTATGCCGCCATTGCCATGGCTCTTCATGAGTTCCAAAGCGATGTACACGATGTGGAAAACACCGTTCTTACTATCAATAAGGTAAAACGTAACTATTCACCGTGGAGCTCCAAGATTTACACCTTGCGCAGTTTACCCAAATAAATCTGGTAAAAGAGATATTTATAACTAATTATACGATTAAAAACAATGAAACAATATAAGTATAAAATCAATGGTAACCTCTACAACGTAACCGTGAACGATCCGGAAGATAACATTGCACGTGTAGAAGTTAACGGCATCCCTTTCAATGTAGAACTGGAAAAGAAACCGAAAGCCGAGGCTCCGAAACCGGTAGTTCGTCCGGCAGCACCGGTTGCTAAACCGGCTGCTCCAGCCGCAGCTGCACCCGCAGCCGCACCCGCAGCTTCTGCTTCTTCTGGTGCAAAGAAGGCAACTATCAAGAGTCCGCTTCCGGGCGTTATCCTCGACATCCGTGTGAAAGAAGGTGACGAAGTGAAGAAAGGTCAGACTGTCATCATCCTCGAAGCTATGAAGATGGAGAACAGCATCAATGCTGAATGTGACGGTAAGATTGCTGCTATCAAGGTCAACAAGGGAGAATCTATTCTGGAAGGTACTGACTTAATTGTTATTGAATAAGTATGGAACAGAGTTTTTTAAGTTTCATGTCAAACAACCTTGCCGATTTCTGGGAGTACACCGGATTTGCTTGCGCAACATCCGAGCACCTCATCATGATTTTGGTAGGTCTGTTCTTCTTGTACCTGGCTATCAAGGAGAAGTTTGAGCCGCTGTTGCTGGTACCCATTGGCTTTGGTATCCTCATCGGTAACATTCCTTTCAAAGCAGATGCCGGTCTTGAGATTGGTATTTATGAAGAAGGTTCCGTGCTCAACACTTTCTATCAAGGTGTTAAGACCGGTTGGTATCCCCCGTTGGTATTCCTCGGCATCGGTGCCATGACCGACTTCTCTGCCCTGATTTCTAATCCGAAACTGATGTTGGTAGGTGCTGCTGCCCAGTTTGGTATCTTTGGTGCCTACATGGTTGCACTGGCTTTGGGCTTCGAGCCTGCTCAGGCTGCCGGTATCGCTATCATTGGTGGTGCCGATGGTCCTACTGCCATCTTCTTGTCATCTAAGTTAGCGCCCAACCTGATGGGAGCCATTGCCGTATCGGCTTACTCCTACATGGCCTTGGTACCTATCATTCAGCCGCCTATCATGCGTCTGCTTACCACCAAGAAGGAGCGTCTTATCCGTATGAAACCGGCTCGTGCCGTTGCTCAGACAGAGAAGATTATGTTCCCCATCATCGGTTTGTTGCTCACTTGCTTCCTGGTACCCTCTGCACTTCCTTTGCTGGGAATGTTGTTCTTCGGTAACCTGTTGAAGGAGAGTGGTGTTACACGTCGTCTGGCCGAAACAGCCAGTGGCCCGCTGACCGATGCAGTCATCATCTTGTTGGGTGTTACCGTAGGAGCCTCTACACAAGCATCTGAGTTCTTGACAACAAGTACCATCTTTATCTTCTTCCTCGGTTTCTGTGCATTCTGCATTGCTTCCGCTTCGGGAGTTCTGTTTGTTAAGTTCTTCAACCTCTTCTTACGTAAGGGTAACAAGATTAACCCGCTTATCGGTAATGCCGGTGTATCTGCCGTACCTATGTCAGCACGTATCTCACAGAACCTCGGTTTGGAATACGACCCGAGCAACTATCTGTTGATGCACGCCATGGGTCCCAACGTTGCAGGAGTTATCGGTTCTGCCGTTGCAGCCGGTGTGTTGTTGGGATTCTTGATTTAAGAGTTACACACATACTCATATTAAGAAGGCATGTCCCCTACTATGGCGGACATGCCTTCTTTGCTTATCCAAAAGTCAATTACTAAAAATAAAACCATCATTACCGGCCTCTTACCGTTAATTACTTCTAATCCTCCTCCTCTTTTCATCTTTGAACTGTTCGTTTTCATTAACTTGCACCCACAAGATTCATCAAACGACATACTCATGAAGAAAGTTACTCTCATGCTTATCCTTTGGGTGCAAGCAACAATCCTGTTGGCTCAAAGCCCTATACAAGAGGCGATGAGCAATTACGAATATGAAAAGGCATTGACACTCATCGGGCAAGAGGCTCCCACCCATCCTTTGCTCTATCAAAAGGGAGATGCACTCAGGGCACTGGGTAGATATGAAGAGGCTCAGAGCGTATTTCTGCAAATCTGTTCACAGGACTCTCTAAACCCACGTGCCTACATCAAAGCAGCAGAAGGTTTCAAGCACTCTGCCCAAACCGCCCAAGCCTTGCAATACTATCAGAAAGCCATAGCACTGAATCCGCAAAACAAATACGCACGCATTCAGTACATCACTCTTTTGCTCAGCATGAAGCATTATCAAGATGCGTTGACAGAGAGTACACAACTTCTGCAAGCAGATAGCTCTCTGCACCTACTGCACCTGCAAGCAGAGGCATTGGAACATTGCAGCAAAGAGAGTAACCTCTCCATCCAAGCCTATCAAAACATCCGACGGTTATATCCCAAAGACTACCTCTCTGCGGCCAAGCTTGGCAACCTGTTCATCGGTGAGCAACGATACACCGAAGCCATAGAAGTAACCGAAGAGTTCCGCAAACAAGATTCCACCAATCTGATTGTAAACCGCATCAATGCACAAGCCTATGCCCTCCGGAAAGAGTATCCAACCGCCATCAAACGCTATCATTACCTGCTTCAGCAAAAGGATAGTTCCTTCATGACCTGTTTCTATGCCGGCATCAGCTACTATGCCATGGAGGAGTTCTATCCGGCTCACGACCTATTGCTGCATGCCTCGAAAGAGAATGCCAACAACGTCAACCTGCTTTACTACCTGGGACGTGCCTGTGCTAAAACTCAATGGAGGAAAGAGGGAATAGAATATTTGCAAAAAGCCATTCGGCTTACCATTCCGGAAGATAGTACGGTTGCCCAGCTATACGTCGGACTTACCGAATGTTATAAAATGGCACACCAATACCAGCAACAAGTCAATACCATCTTAAAGCACTATCGCGACTATGCTCCCCACAAGCATAAGCTGCTTTACGATGCTGCCTACGTCTACTACTTTCCACTCAGGAATGATGCCAAAGCCAAGCAATGCCTGGAAGCTTACCTAAAGACACGCCCTCAGACCGAAACAAAAGAGCCCGCCAACAACCAAGAAATCCCCACCCTAACCGAAGAGAACCGCTACAACGCTGCCGAAAGATGGCTGGCCGACATCAAGAAAAAAGAGAAAAAGGAAGCATTCTTTAAGGGAGAGGTGGAAGCGGAATAAAGTTTTACTTCATTATTTTGTTATGTTGGTGTCCGATAATAAACTTTACCTGATGTTTATTGATAACATAATAGCTTATCTTATTGGTTTCCTTTTAAAAATGCACAGTATTCCTCCAAAGACTTTCTCATTACTTCCAAAGGTATCAATTTTCGTTGGTATTCAGCAATCATTGTAGGACTTAGTGAACGGCTCAACGTGTACTCCACCATACTACGGTCTGCTGACGGACAAAGAATAATACCAATACTTGGATTTTCGTTATCCCGCTTCACATCACGGTCGAGAGCTTCCAGATACATATCCATCTTGCCTATAAACTCAGGTTGAAAATCAACTGCTTTCAATTCAATGGCTACCAGACATTGCAAGGCTCGATGATAGAAGAGTAAGTCAATCCGTTTGGTAGATCCTCCTACTTGCACACCATATTCGCTATCCACGAACAAGAAATCTTTTCCTAATTCGAGTATAAACTCCTTCATATGCTCCAAAAGTCCTTTGTGAAGATGATGTTCATTATGCTTTATCGGAAGATTCAAAAAATCAATAAAAGCTTTATCTTTCAACATAAACTCCGTATTTGGATATTCGGCAAGCATTTGGGGAGACAACATCTTTTCCTTATCCATTAAAGAAGAATAGGTTTGATTGACAATACATCTTCTCAATTCTTCTGTTTTTAACCTTTGATGAAAGGCATAAAGCATATAGAATATACGTTCCTCGTCCGTTCGACAGCGATTCATGATTTCTACATGGTTGGTAAAAGTTGTTAGAGCCAACAAATTCGGTATGTTTTGTTTAATAGTTGCATCTACAACTTGTGCAGTTGGCAACTGCACAAGTTCATCACCCGCTATTTGTGCAGTCGGTAACTGCACAATTTCATTTATATTTAATGCATCTGTCAAAGCTGTAAAATCTTTCCTTGAATACATTTCATAGAACTTCACCATATTATATAAGTTCCTTTTGGCATACCCCCTTCTTTTCGGATTCTGCCGTTTCAAATAATCCGCCAAGTCGCTAACAACCTTTGTTCCCCAATGAGAAGAATTTAACTGCATAGAAATATATTGCCCAACTTCCCAGTAAGTCAGTAAGGATTCTATATTTACCTTCGTAATAGCAGTAGAGCGATGTTGTTCGATAATAGAGTTTACGTATTCAAACTGTTTCTCTAACTCTACTTGATTAGGTGCTATTGATAATTCTTGTTTCATAGTCAATCCTCATTTAATTTATTATATGCTTCACGACTAACCCCAAATTCAGCATCCACAATCAGTACCTCATCGTAGGTCAAGCCATAAAGTTTATAGACTCGCAGGTCGATTTCTTTATCCGCTTCTGCGATTTGTTCTGATAACTGACGACATGCTGAACGATAATTATTGAAATAATCTTCCCATTCATCCTGTTGACTAAGTTTCAATGCAATCTTTTGCTTTCTCAGCTCCTTCAAGAAGTCCGCAAATTCTAATTGGTCGAAGGTAGATAATACTCCTGTTATCTTTATTTCTTGGAAGTTATCTTTTAGACGACGAAGGAAACGATTGCGTTTTTCTTGTAATTGCTTATTGTAAACAAGTATATTATCTACTACTACCGCAAAATTAGTTTCCATTTCTTTTGATTCTCTGGGTACAGGAAAGTTCTTACAATTAGCTATAAGAATCTTCTGAAATAAGTTTTTCTCTAAATCTAAGTAACGATATCTATGATAAAAATTCAACAGCGATGAATTCAATAGTGCCAAAATATACTTTATATGAAATCCCGCCTTGGGAATTATTGCAAAACCTATTTGAGTAAAATACAAAGGTTCATCAGTATATCCTGCATATATTCGAAGAGGATTTCCTGATACAATTTGCCGTACTATTATTCGTGGCTCTATAAAGAAACGCTCTTCGCGTGGTGCTCCTAACCAGTCACCATATTTTATATACTCCTTTACTTCATTTGAAACATAATAACGGACTATATTTTCACCTGCAATAAGAGGTTTACAAGAGTTATCACTCATTACTGAAGAATGAAACTCTCTATTCTTTATGAGTACCTCTGTATGTCCCTTATATTTATCATAAGGAGTTATTCCCAATGAAAAATCAGCTACACTTCCTAATTTCTCATGCTTTCCTTCAATCTTATGCAATAAAGTAATAATATCATTATTTACATAAATATTAAAGGTGCAATCTGATTGAGTTATCCATTCAGTCTTCTCAAAAGATTTAGCAGCAGTAATTGGAATTTCTGTAATAAATGAATTATTGGGAAATACAGTTGCAGTAACTTTTACAGATTTCTCTTTTTTTCTTACTGCAAAAATTATTGTCTCAACTTTTGCATCCTCAAACACATTGTCGGGTAACTTTACTATATCATAAATATCCTCAACCAATAACCGACGAAGCTTTGTATATGATGAGTTTATTAGCATAGAATTTGGATTTATATAAGACAAATATCCTCCATCCTTAGTAATTCTATACCCTTTCTCTATAAATATTGCGTACAGATTTATTCTATTTTCCGTTGTAGCATATTGAGAAAACAAATAATCTACTTGTACCTTATCTATTTGTTTTATATCAACATACGGCGGATTCCCAACCACCACATCAAACCCTCCTCTTTCAAAAACTTGTGGAAACTCTTTTTCCCAATCGAACGCCTTGTCACCGGCAATAGCTGGGTCGCTAATCAATGAGTTTCCACATTTTATGTTTCTATTAAGCGAACTGAGTTTTCTTTGTGGTTTGGCCGTGCGGAGCCAAAGTGCAAGTTGGGCAATCTCTACACTCTCTTCATTGATGTCCACTCCATAGAGGTTGTTTTCCAAAATACTATTTTCAATATCTTGAAAAACGATGGCGGAACCGGTTACTTTGGCTTCCATTTCGTCAATCAAACGATGCTCATCCATTAAGAATGAAAGAGCAGCATTCAGAAAGGCACCACTACCACAAGCCGGGTCTAGGATAGTCAGTTGTAACAGCCACTCGCGGTATGTCTTTAAGCGGTCAAGCAACTGTATCTTTGTCTGCTTTTGTCGTTTACGGTCAGAAAAATATTCATCCTCCTTTATATCCAATTCTTGTTTCTTCTCTGCACACAGTTTGCCTAACGTATTCTCTATGATATACTTAGTAATATATGGTGGGGTATAGAATACACCATCCTTCTTGCGTTTAGATTTGGAAGAATCTATTTCAACGCCCATAATGCGTTGTGTCACTTCTTCTATTTCCGAAAGCGAATGTTCAAAGATGTGTCCCAAAATGTTTACATCGATATCGCTCTTGAAATCATATTCGGAAAGCTTTTTGGTATGCTTGTACAATAACTCATCCGAAATCGTTAGTTCGTCAAGCACTTCGTCAGCACGGAATAGTCCTCCGTTATAGGCAAAGATATTTTGCTTTGGGTTCCCCTTATCAAGGTAGCCGAAATACTTCTTTATACGATTGTAAAGCGGGATATCCTCGTCCAAATCCTTTATTTGTTGCCATTGGGAGAGTATCTGAACCATTGAATTAGGAGGAAGCAAGCCCCCATCTTCAGCAAAAAACACAAACAACAAACGGTCGAGCAACTTTTGAGTTTTCTTGAAAAGTAAAAGTTGCCATTCCTTCTCCTCCATGTCCTTTGCAGGATTGTTGTTTAAGATGTTTTCAAACAGTTCACGCTTAAACAATGAGTAATCCCGATATAAAGTACTTGTCACATCCTTCTCTACAGAAACCGAAGCCTCTTTCATCTGAATGGCAATTCCTTTTTCTATTTGTGTCCATGCAAGGGCACAATACAATTCCTCAAAATCGGCATCCGTCATCGCGAAGAGATTCCATTCTCGATGTTCCGTTGCATTGTCAATATAAAGGCGAAGCTTCTCAAAGTTAGATATAATGACATAACGAGCCTCTTTATTCTGACTTTTATATTGAAAAGCTTGAGGTTCCACTTTCTTTAAATCGGTTGTTTTATGGTCTTTCAGTTCTATGACACCAACCACTTTATCGTTCAGCCAAATGGCACCGTCTGCTTTTTTTGCATCGGTTTCATTCTTCTGTTCGGTAATCAGATTGTAACCAGGAGAAGGATTAAGCGTATAGCCTAAAACTTTTACAAACAATTCCCGAAGAAAACCTTCTTGAAACTGTTCCTCCTTACTATGACGGATATTGTCTTGTATTTCTGTGTTCAAGAAGTACTCCTGATACTTCTGCCATGCTTCTGTTAATAGATTCTTAGGAAGCATAGCCTGATATTTCTTTAATATTGTCTTCTGAAAAAATGCCATAACTGCCGCACCTTTATTTATCCGATTTACAAAATAAGCAAAAACTATCGATAAAATATAATATTACAGCAAAAATTTCTGTACCGTAAACCCGACGTTTTATTACTACCTACTCATCTATACCTACAGAAAAGAAAAGGCTGAAGATTGCAAGATGTGTAAAGGCATGCCGCATGGAATGCAAGAGAATGTAAAGTAGAATAGTAGGGACATCAAAAGGGGTAAAACTTTTCTGCAGATAAGGGAAAAGAGGTTTGCAGAAATCGGGGAAAGAGAGCTTTCAAAAGTAATGGGAATAGAAAAAGCCCCACCGATGAGGGAGGGGCTCTTGTTTCTTCAAAATGAGACAGCCATTAGGGAACTTCCTATCTCATGTATAGTATCCAATATCAGCTTGCGACGTTCGGGTGACGGAGTTTTGGAGCCTTTAATATAGCTGGCCAATAGGCTTTGCTGTATGCCCATACGCCGTGCTACAGCGGAAATATTCAACTCCGGGTTCGACAAAAAAGCGTCTTGTATGCCCGGTGCCGGCTCCTTGGTATCTTCATAGTAGAAACTCTCGTAGCTCATATCCTCGTCGATGCAGTCCCAACGAATACCGAAGTACTCGAATTCATATGCCTGCCGCTGCTCATCCGTGGCAACCAACAGACGCGGATAAAACTTCAGCGACTGATAAAGGGTCTCACCCTTATCGTTCGTCACATAAATCCGTCCGTCTTCAAACCATAGTTTAAGAATATTCATTTTCATATCAGCCTCCTTTCTTTATACTGGGCAAGGGATTAAAACTCCCCATGCATTTTTTTCCATTCCTCTTGAATCAATTCCAGATTCTCTTCCAAGATAGCCTTTGCAAGGCTAAGATCCTTTGGCTTCATTCCATTGTTTTCCATCAAAATGACTTCATTCTTGATTTCAAACTTAGCTTGTCCATCCTGACTAGTCACATGGCAATGAGGTGGTTGGTGCTCTGCCGTATAAATCTTGAATCTCAATCCGAATAATATTAAAACTGTTGGCATATCCCTTTTGTTTTTAATTATGGCACAAATATAAGATATATTTTTATATCCAACAAAATGTTTGAGGATATAAAAATATATCTTCTTATCTATAACAAACTTACTATTGCAACTTTTAATCTTTTCCTTCCCGCCGCAACTCTTAATCTTTCTGATTTTACCATTGGATGGTAAAGACTTTACCAAGGTGTGGTAAGGTGTTTACCAAAGCATGGTAAGGGTGGTAACACTCGGTGTTTTGGTGGTAACACTCGGTGTTTTGGCGGTAACACTCGGTGTTTTGGCGGTAACACTCGGTGTTTTGGCGGTAACACTCGGTGTTTTGGCAGTAAGGATTAGGAATATGTGCAAGAATGAATTATTCCACCACCCATCCTAGTTGGGAGAGGCCGGCATCTTTGTACCAGGTGGTGGAGCAGTGGGCTATGTCCAGTGCGGTGGAGGCGGGAGCAGCGGTGGGGACGTAGTGTGAAAGGCCATTAGCTCGCTCCATTGAGAACATACCGCTGTATTGGGAATAGTTCTTGGGAGTGGTTGACCAATAGGCGATAGCTGTATCGTAGGCTTGTTTCCATTCGGTAAAAGAAGCTTCGGTTGTCAGCGTTTCTGCCAGCTCCAACATATCGAAATAGCCGACATGTTTTTGACCTCTTTTATCGTAGTCAAACAGTTGGGAACGCAATGTAGCAGGCCGCTCATCCGATTGCCAAAGTTGTTTGGTCTTTGCTGCAAGCTGAGTCAGAGCCGAAGTCTTTACCACACAGATGGATACACCGCCCGTCCAGTTGTTATCAGAGATACCAATACCGCCATTGTAGTTTGCACTATAGGTAGAGAAGTAGGCCGAAGCCATCTGTTGTGCGGCATTGGTTGAGGCAGCCATCATGGGCACCAGCTTGTCGTAAGGTGCTCCCGGACCGGGGGTTTCGGTGGGGGAACCGATGTAATAGTCGGTATAGTCGCGCAACTCATATATCAGTTCGACGGAAGAGCTGAAGCAGGCATCCATGAGAATGAAATCGAAATGGGGAGCCTCATCCAGCACCTCACAGAAGAGGGAGATGTTCATGCGTTGGTCACCGGAACTGACGTCCTGTCCTATCCAACGGGTTTGAGTGACGGGATAAGGCGACCAGCCATCGCCATGCGACCAATAGACCAATCCGTAACGGTCGGCCTTATGGTAGGAAAAGACATCGTTGAAGACTTCTTTTGTTTCATCGACACCTACTGAGTTACGCACGTCGTAGGTCTTCAGTACGTTTTCTATAACTTTTCCGTTACTATACTTCAAGTCTACCAAACGGGGAGAGGTACCTGTATCGACATATACAAAGAGGCGAAGGGAGCTGTTGGATAGCTGAGCAAGTCCTGTCTTCATCTCTTCATAATCATCTTGAACAAAATTTTTCAGGTTGTTGTCTGCTGCCATGTAAACTAAGACGGCACACTCGCTTACCTCCGGTTGCGGGACTTCGTCCTCACTACAAGAGGTTACAAACAGACTGAAGAAAAAGATGGGGAGAAGACGAAACAGAGATTTTGCCATATCCGGTGCAGCGATTAGTAGTTAGGTTTCTTGAATGTAAAAGAAGAGGCATCCAGCGTCTGCAATACCATACCGGGAGCCTTTTTGTATTGTCCCTTTACCTTTGCGGCCTCTTTCTCCAGTTTCTTTTTGTTCTCAGAGAAGTAAATCATGCAAGTGTAATTCTCCTTTTGGTATGTATTTGCCAGATAGTTTTTCATCTGATAAGCATAGTCGCTACGTTGAGGAAGGAAGTTGCTTTTATCCAATTCAACGCTATCTACCACCTGAATATCGGTACAGTAGACAATAGAATCGTTGAACGAAGCTGCCATGCCAAACACATAGACCGGCTTTTCCTTACTCTTCATGGTGGCTGAACTACAAATGATAACAACGAACAGGGCTAAAAAGATGTTTACGTATTTCATATGAATTGAGTTTTTAAGTTATTACATCGAGGGCATGAAGCATTAGCAACACACCGTTTATAATGCGGGCAAAGGTAATAAAAAAACGGCTATCTATAAGAACTGTTTGAAAATAAATCAAAACTACCTCTTATAGATAGGCCGTTTAATGTAAGAAACTGATATTCTTACTTATCCCAAATAAGACTTGAGCAGTTTGCTACGATTACTTTGTCTTAATCTTCTAATCGCTTTTTCCTTAATCTGGCGGACACGTTCACGGGTTAAACCAAATTTGTCGCCGATTTCTTCCAGGGTCATTTCCTGTTGTCCGATACCGAAGAACATCTGAATGATTTCCTTCTCTCTATCGGTTAACGTAGAAAGTGCTCTATCAATTTCCCTTGCAAGAGACTCGTTCACCAACGAGCGGTCAGCCATGGGAGAGTCGTCGTTTACCAACACATCCAGCAAGCTGTTATCTTCTCCTTCCACAAAGGGTGCGTCTACAGATATGTGACGACCTGAAACCTTCAGTGTATCAGAGATTTTGTCAACAGGGATTTCCAGCTCGTCTGCCAGTTCTTCAGGAGAAGGACGACGTTCGTTTTCTTGCTCAAACTTAGAGAAGGCCTTGCTGATTTTGTTCAACGAGCCTACCTGGTTCAACGGAAGACGCACGATACGTGACTGCTCTGCCAAAGCCTGCAAGATGGACTGGCGTATCCACCATACTGCATAACTGATAAACTTGAAACCACGTGTTTCATCAAACTTTTCGGCAGCCTTAATCAGTCCTAAATTACCCTCGTTAATCAAGTCGGGCAAACTCAAACCTTGGTTCTGGTACTGTTTAGCTACAGATACAACGAAACGCAGATTGGCACGTGTCAGTTTCTCCAATGCAACACGGTCACCCTTACGGATGCGTTGAGCGAGCTCTACCTCTTCTTCGACTGTAATGAGATCCTCACGACCGATTTCCTGCAAATACTTGTCGAGCGAAGCGCTCTCTCTGTTGGTGATACTTTTAGTAATTTTTAATTGTCTCATTCTTATAAAACAGATTTAGTGCGCAAAGGTACAACAAAATATTGGGTTTAGACTCATTTAAAAGAAAGATTTTAAATCATAAAGTCTGTAACATTTTAAGTTTTTGAGTTAGCGAGCAGGCAAAACAAACACGGATTACATGAAAACAATCATTTC
>JAGATY010000054.1 GCA_017621035.1 Bacteroides sp.
AAATTTCAGTAGTCTTTATACGTATTGTCATAACAGTCCGGTGAATTTGGTAGACCCTACTGGCTGTTTGGCATCCACGCATACAGATTCTATAGGAAATGTTGTGGCAGTATATAACGATGGTGACCTAGGCGTTTATCGACATAAGGCAAATGCTGAGGAGACAAGAAAGATACTGGCAGATGAGTATTCTGCTACTAATACTTCTGCTGGGGGAGAAAGAATGGGAGAAACCTTGGAATGGAACTCATTTGTAAATTCTAAATCAGGGAAACCCATAGGAGAAATTTTATTCGGTTCTTACTTGGCGCGGGATGAGATAAAACGGAGTATAAATGCCCTTAATTTTAAGGGTATTAACCCTCTTTATATACTTTCATTTTATGCTGTTAATGCAAGAAATGGTGGAATATTTGACTTAAAATATGGGCGGACTTATACAGGTTCCCAAATATCTGAAGGAAAATATATTTCCATGAGAGACGCTGGAAATTTTCTAGCAGGGTGTGTAGCACAAAAAAATGGACTTTTTGCAGAAGATACTTATATTGCATATGGTGCTTTTCAATTAGCTGGAAATGATATATTTTCTATGTTTGCAAAGTTTTCCTTGGCAAAGAAATTAGGTGCTGTTGGATATTATGGTGAAGAGCCTATCTCTCATGTTTTTCAAAGAAGAGGCTACGAAAGAAATATAAAATAGTGTTCAATGAAAAAAGGTTCTATAACATTTTGTGTGCTCTTAGGATTAGTCTTATGGAATTATGATTCTTGTATAGGAGTCTGGGGGAGTTATGTGTATGATAAAACTGGAAAGAATTGTTTGACAGTTATTCATATGACTAATGACTCTGCCATATATAATGGTAGGATATATAGAATTGGACTTTACCTTACTCCACAAAAGTTGAGAAGTGGCCTTCCGGATTCTAATTATATCTGTTTAGATTATGTAGGAGCAGTAGTACCTATATATTACAAATGGGAAAATGATTCTTTACATCTGAGGTTAGCATTATGGCGTAAGGCGATAATAGAAAATAAACTTTCCAATGAAGTAGTATTAGATACCATGTCTATAAGGCGAGAGTTTTGGGAAGAATACATGCTAAAAGATAGTGCTTATTTTAAAGAAGAATACTTAGAGTGGAAAAGAGTACTGAAAGGTTATAAGCATTTTTACTCGTATGATATGTAGCGGTTGCTAATGCCAATAGCCGAAAATAGGATTGTAATCCTTACTTTGGTAATAGTCTAACTTACTACCTACCGATGTTCACTCGTGAAGAGTGTATCGTTTTAAATGAACCCCAGAAGCTAAGCAAGAGACTCTGGGGTTCTTATGTATATGCATCGTAGTGTATGACGATGCCGATTTGCTTATCTACTCACAAGACGGTAATCAACGTAGTAGCAATAAGTAGACGTACTACAAGTATAGGGACTTAAACTTCTCCTGTGTTATCAATCTTCCTATATCCCGGATTCTTATGCTGCAAATGCAGCCAGCCGTAGAGGCCGGTGAGGATGACGAGGAGGGTTTGGATGCCGTGCACAACCAGGGCGAACAGGGCGGCGTGGGTGGCAGATACGCCGTAGAGCATCAGCATGGTGATGACGGCAAAGTGCCAGGGACCGGCTCCGTTGGGGGTGGGAACGATGACGGCGAGGGTACCGGCCACGAATACAACCAGTCCGACTGCCCAATCTAACTGGGCGGTGAAGGAGAAGCAGTAGAAGGTGGCGGCAAAGTGTACGTAGTAGAGCAGCCAAATGGCTACGGTGAGGTAGGCAAAGGTGCCTCTTTGGGTAATCTTTCGCAGGGAATTGATTCCTTCCCAGGTGTTCAGTACGAAGCCTTTCACGCGCTCGGCCACTCGAATGGTGCGCAATAGCAGCCAGGCCAATACGACCACTCCTATCACACAAAAGAGCGATACGTAGAACCAGGGTGAAGCAATGAGGTGTTGCCAGGAGGGTATCTTGGTGCCTGTTTCGGCAAAGAATCGGAGCAACGCGGGTGATTGGATGAGGAATGCAAGGCCGATGAGGAACAGCATGCAGAGCATGTCGACCACTCTCTCGGTAACCACCGTTCCCAGTGATTGGCCGAAGGGTATGCCGTCGCACTTGGTCAGGATGCCACATCGGGAGACTTCGCCTACCCGAGGAATCACCAGGTTGGCCGCGTAAGAGACGAATACGGCATCGATGCAGTTGTTCTTGTCAGGGAAATGGTTTAGGGGTTGGAAGAGCATTTTCCACCGGATGCCCCGTATGACATTGGCCATCACTCCGGCCAGAAGCGACACGGTCATCCACAGCCAGTTGGTATCGTTTGCCAACACATCGGCTGCCAATTCAAAATCGAAGTCACGGTACACCCAGTACATGACAAACCCTCCCAACAGGAGCGGGAGAACGACTTTCAGCAGCTTGCTAACCAAATTCTTCATACTTTACGTTTAAAAAACTCTTTCCGGCGGCTTGATACTTCATTGAAAAAACTTATTTTTGCATGCTGAAAAACAACCCTTGCCGGTGAAACCCTCTTAAAATGGGAGGAAAAGACCGTGCAAAAGTAACAAAATAGTTGATTGATGAAGTTAGTTAAGCCTAAAAAGTTTCTCGGACAGCACTTCCTGAAAGACCTCGGCGTGGCACAAAGCATTGCCGATACGGTGGATGTGTGCCCAGACATACCGGTACTGGAAGTCGGTCCCGGAATGGGTGTTCTCACCCAATTCCTGCTGAAAAAGGCACGCCCTGTAACAGTGGTGGAGCTTGACTATGAGTCTGTGGCCTATCTGCGTGAGGCCTATCCGGAGCTGGAAGAGCACATTGTGGAGGATGACTTCCTCAAGATGAACCTCACACGGGTGTTTGATGGCCGGCCTTTCGTGCTGACGGGTAACTATCCCTACAACATCTCCAGCCAGATATTCTTCAAAATGCTGGAGAACAAAGAGTTGATTCCTTGCTGCACAGGCATGATTCAGAAGGAGGTAGCAGAGCGTATGGCAGCAGGTCCGGGTAGTAAGACGTACGGTATCTTGAGCGTACTCATCCAGGCATGGTACCATGTGGAGTATCTCTTTACGGTACATGAACACGTTTTCAACCCGCCTCCCAAGGTAAAGAGTGCCGTCATTCGCATGACGCGTAACGATGTGACCGACCTCGGGTGTGACGAGAAGCTGTTCAAACAAGTGGTAAAAACCACCTTCAACCAGCGACGAAAAACCCTTCGGAACTCTATAAAGCCCATCTTGGGTAAGGACTCACCCCTGACCAGTGACCCTCTGTTTGACAGACGGCCGGAACAACTGTCGGTGAAAGAGTTTGTGGAACTGACCAACAGAGTAGCAGAAGCATTGAAACAGTAAAGAAGTATGGAACTGAACGAGGAATACATTGATAAACTGAAAGCACTGATCGACCAGAAAGATGCCGACCATCTGAAGAACTTACTGGCCGACCTGCACCCTGCCGACATTGCAGAATTGTGTAACGACTTGGACCCCGAAGAGGCCCGCTTCGTCTATCGCCTACTGGATAATGAAACGGCAGCCGATGCTTTGGTGGAGATGGATGAGGACGTAAGAAAGGAGTATCTGGACCTGCTGCCCTCGGAAACCATTGCCAAACGCTTTGTGGACAACATGGATACCGACGATGCGGTAGACATCATCCGTGAGATGGATGAAGATAAGCAAGAGGAAATCTTGTCACACATCGAGGACATCGAACAGGCTGGTGATATTGTAGATCTGCTTAAGTACGACGAAGATACTGCCGGTGGTCTCATGGGTACAGAAATGGTGCTGGTAAACGAGAACTGGAGTATGCCGGAGTGCTTGCGCGAAATGCGTCAGCAGGCAGAGGATTTGGATGAAATCTACTACGTTTATGTGGTGGATGACGACGAACGACTGCTCGGTGTGTTCCCGCTGAAGAAGATGATTACCTCGCCCTCGGTGTCGAAAGTGAAACACGTGATGGAGAAAGACCCCATTGCCGTGCACGTAGATACCCCTATTGAAGAGGTGGCTCAGATTATCGAGAAGTACGACTTGGTGGCAGTTCCGGTAGTGGATAGCATCGGTCGCTTGCTTGGTCAGATTACCGTCGACGACGTGATGGATGAGATTCGTGAGCAATCGGAACGCGATTACCAGTTGGCATCGGGTCTTTCTCAGGACGTAGAAACGGATGACAACGTGATGCGACAAACCAGTGCACGACTACCTTGGCTGATAATAGGTATGCTGGGAGGTTTGGGAAGCTCCATGATTTTGGGTAACTTCGACGATATGATAGCGGCACATCCTGAAATGGCGTTGTTCATTCCGTTGATTGCCGGTACTGCCGGAAACGTAGGTACACAGTCGTCTGCTATCGTAGTGCAAGGTCTTGCCAACGGCTCTCTCGATACCAAGAATGCCTTCAAACAGGTGATGAAGGAGTCTGTGGTTGCCTTAATCAACGCCACCATCATCTCTTTGCTGGTCTATGCCTATAACTTCTTCCGCTATGGAGCTACGGCAACGGTCAGCTACTCAGTCTCATTAAGCCTGTTTGCGGTAATCATGTTTGCCTCCATCTTCAGTACGTTGGTGCCCATGACGCTGAATAAACTGAAGGTAGATCCGGCCATTGCAACCGGCCCGTTCGTGACAACAACCAACGACGTGATAGGCATGATGCTCTACATGGGCATAACCGTGTTACTGGCTTGAAACAATGTGTGAAGGAGTGAAAAAACAACTGTGCAAGAGAAGGAAACTGTCTGCGTAACAGCAAGAAATGGTCTGTTTCTTAAAAAAATAAGAAAAAATGCACGAAATGTTATTTTTATTTCCTTAATTTGTAACCCAATGTGAATCAAACGGGGTTAACCCATAGTTAAATTAAGAATACAATGACGGACACTCAAGAGACTAATCTCCCCGAAAAACCGGTGGAATTAGAAGAAGAAAAGGCAATCGAATCGGTCGGTGAACCGGTAGAAGTAGAGGAAAAACCTCAGGACAATGCTGCAGAAACAGTGCATAAACTCTCGAAAGAAGAGATTATAGAACGCCTGAAAGAACTATCCGATGACCTGGAAAGTGTATCAAGAACAGACATCGACCTCTTGAAACAGGCTTTCTATAAGCAGTACAATGCCGAACAAGAAGCAGCCAAGAAACTGTTTGTGGAGAATGGAGGGGCAGAAGATGATTTCATTCCGTTGCCCAACGAACAGGAAGAGGCCTTTAAGAACGTCATGACAATCATCAAGGAGAAACGCAACGCCCTTGCCAAGGAACTGGATGAGCAGAAGGAGATGAACTACCAAGTGAAGCTCTCCATTATAGAAGAGGTGAAAGAGCTGCTGGAATCTCCCGAAGATGCCAATAAAAACTATAACGAATTCAAACGACTTCAGCAGCAATGGAATGAGGTTCGTCTCATCCCGCAGGGCAAGTCCAACGAACTTTGGAAGAACTATCAGCTCTATGTGGAGAAGTTCTATGACCTGTTGAAGTTGAACAATGAGTTCCGCGAATATGACTTCAAGAAGAATCTGGAGATAAAACAACGCTTGTGTGAAGCTGTGGAGAAACTGGCAGAAGAGCCGGATGTGGTATCGGCCTTCCACCAACTGCAGAAACTTCATCAGGAGTTCCGCGATACCGGTCCTGTAGCCAAAGAGTTGAGAGACGAAATTTGGAACCGCTTCAAGACAGCTTCGTCGGTAATCAATAAGCGTCATCAACAACACTTTGAATCCATTAAGGAAGCAGAACAACACAATCTGGATCAGAAGATTGTGATATGCGAGATTGTTGAGTCCATCGATTATAGCGAACTGACCAACAATACACAATGGGACAATAAGACTCAGGAGGTTATTGCTTTGCAAGCCAAGTGGAAAACCATAGGATTTGCACCGCAGAAACAAAACGTGAAGGTATTTGAACGCTTCCGCACAGCGTGCGACACCTTCTTCCGTAGCAAGGCTGAGTATTACAAAGCTGCCAAGGAGAACTTGATGGCTAACCTGGAGAAAAAACGTGCCTTGTGTGAACAGGCAATGGCTCTGAAAGAGAGTACCGACTGGAAAAATACGGCAGACAAGTTCGTCAAACTGCAGAAAGAGTGGAAATCCATTGGTGCAGTACCCAAGAAACATGCAGACAGCATCTGGAAGCAATTCATCGGTGCATGCGACTTCTTCTTTGCAGAGAAGGCCAAGGCAACCTCTTCACAGCGCAGCGTGGAACAAACCAATCTGGAACAGAAACAGGCCATCATCGAGCAACTTACCGCTCTTCAGGAGGATACCGATGCCGAAAAGGCTGCCAAGCAGGTGCGTAACTTAATGAAAGAGTGGAATAAGATAGGCCACGTTCCGTATAAGGACAAAGACAAGTTGTATAAGCAGTATCACACCTTGGTGGACAAACTGTTTGAGCAATTCAATACTACCGCATCGAACAAAAAGCTGAACAGCTTTAAATCTTCCATCAGCAACATTCAGGAAGGCAGTCCGCAAGCCCTCTATAAAGAGCGTGAGAAACTGGTTCGTACCTGTGATAACCTGAAAGCAGAGTTGCAGACTTACGAGAACAATCTGGGATTCCTTACTGCTTCGTCGAAGAAAGGCAACAGCCTGCTGACCGAATTGAACCGTAAGGTGGAGAAACTGAAAGCTGATATTCAACTGATAAAGGAAAAAATAAAAGTACTTGATGAAAGCATCAAGGAGTCATAAGCCACACCACTAAACAACTAAAATAGCTCATGCAATACACCCTTATTGCGCCCGGAACGGTGAATGTAACCGTCGGCCTGCCGGCATCCAAAAGCATCAGTAACCGTGCGCTTGTTCTTCATGCCCTGTCAAAAGGAAGTATTCGGCCGGAAAATCTCTCCGATTGTGACGATACGTTTGTCATGATTCGAGCTTTGGAAGGCGACTTGAAGGAGATAGACATCATGGCTGCAGGTACGGCCATGCGCTTTCTGACAGCCTATCTGAGTGTGACACTCGGTGAGCATCTCATTACCGGTACAGCACGGATGCAGCAACGTCCCATCCGCATACTGGTAGAAGCACTGCAGACATTGGGGGCCGATATTACTTACGAGAAGAATGAAGGGTATCCTCCGTTGCGCATTGTGGGTGGAAAACTGGATGGAAAGGTGTTGCAGTTGCCGGGTAATGTCAGCTCGCAGTATATATCTGCCCTACTGATGATTGCTCCCACATTGCCACAAGGGTTGCAATTGGAACTTACCGGAAGCATCATTTCCCGTCCTTATATCAATCTTACCCTGCAACTGATGAAGGCTTTTGGTGCAGAAGCCGGCTGGAGTTCTGATTGCAGTATTGTTGTGAAGCCCGGGAAATATCAAGATGTACCCTTCTTGGTAGAGAACGATTGGAGTGCGGCATCTTATTGGTATCAGATATTGGCTCTCTCTGCATCGCGAAACAAGAATAGGGAAGCAGTGCCTCAAGAGAGTATTGAACTTACCGGACTGTTTCCTGATAGTCATCAGGGAGACAGCCGAGGAGCAGAAGTATTTGCCAAGTTGGGCATACAGACGACATATACCTCGCAAGGCGTCCGACTTACGCAACAGGGAGAAGTGGTGGAGAGACTAGAGGAAGACATGGTTGATATTCCCGATTTGGCACAGACGTTTGTTGTTACCTGTTGCCTGATGGGGGTTCCTTTCCGCTTTACCGGACTGCAAAGCCTCAAAATAAAAGAGACCGATCGCATCAATGCCTTACAAGTGGAGTTGCGAAAGTTAGGCTATGTTGTTCTCTCGGAAGCAGACAGTGTTCTGTATTGGGACGGAGAGCGTTGTGAACCGGAAGTCTCTCCGGTTATCGATACTTACGAGGATCACCGCATGGCTATGGCTTTTGCTCCGGCTTGTATTGTAATGGATAGGATTCAGATAGCCAATTCGGAGGTTGTTTCCAAATCATATCCCCGCTATTGGGAAGATTTGAAACTAGCCGGATTTGTTATCAAGTAGTTACACCTATTATATAATATAGGATTCTCTAAGGTAAGAGAACCTGGTTCCCGCTATCCGAAAGATGTAGCGGAAACGACATAAAAGATATTGTAGTATATGTGGATATTGATTATAAGTTTACTCATGTTGGGTGTTGTTGCAGCCATTGCGGGCATTATTCGCTACAGAAGGTTGCAACAAAAGGTGGAACGTGGCGAACTGGAATCCTTACCCGATGTGGTTACGGTGGATGAAGAGTGTTGCGGTCAGCATGAAGTATGCGAGAAAGATAGCCTGTTGGCCGCTGTAAGCAAACAGATTGAGTATTACGAAGACGAAGAACTGGATAGATACATCGGTACCCCTCCTGATGCTTATACGGAAGAACAAGAGGAGGAATTTCGGGAGGTGTTCTACACCATGAAGTCGGAAGATGTAGCCGGTTGGGTACGCAGCTTACAACTCAGAGGTATTGCACTGCCGAACAACTTAAAGGACGAAGTGTTCTTGGTGGTAGGAGAACGCCGTTTCCATAGCTAATCGGTCAGCATTTTCATACAAATCACTTATTCAAAAAGCAGAAGACATTGGAACTACTGGACTATACATTCTTTCAGCATGCCTTGATTGGTAGCTTATTGGCAAGTATTGCTTGCGGACTCATTGGAACTTACATTGTTACCCGTAGATTGGTATTTATCAGTGGAGGATTGACTCATGCCTCATTCGGAGGTATAGGGCTAGGACTTTACACCGGAATTTCACCCCTGTTGTCGGCTGCTTTGTTTGCTGTGTTGTCTGCATTTGGTGTGGAATGGCTCAGTAAGCGTAAGGATATGCGAGAAGATTCTGCCATTGCCGTGTTCTGGACACTAGGAATGGCGTTGGGTATCATGTTTACCTTCCTTTCGCCCGGGTTCGCACCGGACTTGTCTGCTTATCTGTTTGGGAATATACTTACCATTACACAGGCAGACATCTGGTTGCTGGCTATTGTGGCATTGGTATTGGTGCTGTTCTTTATGCTTTATCTGCATCCAATTGTGTATGTGGCATTTGATAGAGAGTTTGCCCGCTCACAGAATATTCCGGTTCGTTGCTTTGAATACATCCTGATGATGTTTATTGCGCTGACCATTGTGGCTTGCCTCCGCATGGTAGGTATTGTGCTGGTGATATCATTGCTGACAGTTCCGCAGATGACGGCTAATTTATTTACCCATCGTTTCCATCGAATCATTCTTCTCTCCATCGTGATAGGTTACCTGAGTTGCTTGGGCGGGTTGTTGATATCCTTCTACTTGAACGTTCCTTCTGGAGCCTCCATTATCTTCTTTTCAATTATTATCTATACACTCTGCAAGGCAGGCAAAAGTTTTTTCCTATCTTTACGGCGTAAACAAGAGCATGTTGACGCATAAGATTCATTGAAACTAATCGAAACATATCGAATTGCTGCTATAGTATTGGCTGTATTCTTTCTGCTAACCGGATGTTCTGTCCGAAAGAATACGGCCGGTAGTCGTTTCTATCATGCGTTTACTACCCGCTACAATGTCTATTTCAATGGACAAGAAGCTTATGAGGCCGGCCTGCAGGCACAGGAATCCGGTAATCAAGACAACTATTTACAGATACTCCCTCTCTATCCAATAGGAAATCAACCAACCGTTTTGTTGGGAAGTGGGGAATTTGAACGCGCCATAGAGAAGGCACAGAAAGCCATACGACAGCATTCCATCAAGCGTAAACCAACTCGAACTCCGGGGAGAGCCTATACCGAAACGTATAAACAGTGGCTGAAACGGAGAGAGTTTAATCCATTTCTTCATCATGCTTGGATGTTGTTGGGTAAGGCACAATATCAGAAAGGGTTGTTTGAAGAGGCAGCTGTAACGTTTGCTTACATTGCTCGCTTATACCAGGGACAAACAGCTATCTCAACCGAGGCTCTCATCCGTCTGGCACGTTGTTATTCTGCTTTGGGCTGGAATTACGACGCCGAAGATCTGCTCTATAGAGTGAATAGCGATACACTTCCCCCCTCTCTACTGGATGAATACACCTCTGCTCTGAGTAACCATCTGCTCTCTTCCGGTCGTTATGCTGAGGCAATTCCTCATTTAGAACATGCTGTGCAACAGAAGCAAAGCCGTTTGCAGAGAGCCAGAACCTATTATTTGCTCGGCCAGTTGTATCAACAAGCCCAACGAAATAGAGAGGCTTTCGCTGCTTATGGGAAAGTCATTCGGTTGAATCCTCCTTATCAATTGTCTTTCAGTGCTCGCATTCGGCAAACAGAAGTAATGCCTCGCGAACGTCGGCAGGCTATTCAACGCAGGTTGTTGCGCATGAGTCGGGAGGAAAAGAATAAAGACTTTACGGATCAAATCTATTATGCCCTTGGTAATATCTCCCTATCTGCAAAAGATACGGTTGATGCCATTCGTGCCTATCAGACCGGTATAGAGAGAAGTGTTCGCAATGGAGTAGAGAAAGGGATTCTTTACCTTACTTTAGGAAACCTGCAATGGTCGCGTGGCGAATACCCATCTGCACAGCAGGCTTACAATGGTGCCATCGGAACATTGGGAAAAGAGCATCCGCAATATCAGGAACTACTTCGCCGTTCTGAGGCCTTGGATGAACTGGTCCCTCATCTTCAAACCATCCATCTGCAAGATAGTTTGCAACGAATAGCTGCATTGCCGGAAGCAGAACGTTTGCTACTAATTCAACAACATATAGATAAGGTCATTGCTCAGGAAGAGGCTGAAAAGGCCGCTCGTAAAGATGCTGAACGTGAGGAACTGAAACAGCAGGTGGCAGAGATATTTGCACCCATGCCAATAGAAACCAAACCGGTACTATCGACTTCTGTTTCAAGTAATCAGGCTTGGTACTTTTACAATCCGCAACTGGTAGAACAAGGAAAGACAGACTTCTTACGACAATGGGGACAACGTAAGTTGGAAGACAATTGGAGACGCCGAAACAAAACGGTGGTTGCCCTGGATGAGTTTGAAGCCTACAACTATGAAGAGGATTCTTCTGTACACTCAGTAGAAGACTTGGAAACAATAGCAAATAAAAATCATGCTGTGGATAGCCTCTCCAACATTCAACCAACGCTTCAATCAACAGATACAGATAAATATCAGCCGGCCTACTACCTGAAACAGTTGCCATTGTCGGAAGAAGCATTGGCTTCCTCGAACGCTCAGCTGACAGAGGCTTTGTATCAGGCAGGCCGACTCTTTAAAGAACGGTTGCAAGATTTCGCGCGTGCACAATCCTCTCTTACCCGTCTTTTAAATCATTATCCCCACTATCCTCACAGAGATGCTCTCCTCTATCAGCTTTTCCTGTTGGAATTGGCTGTTGATTATTATCAGCCTGCTCCCAAAAGCCCGCTTCCTGCGCAACAGGCAGAGAGGTATCGTCAACAGTTGCTGAAAGAGTCTCCTGATAGCCGTTACGCCCTTGTGGTAGGTGATCCGGATTATGTGGAGAATGCCCGCTATGGTAAGCAACGGGAAGATTCCCTCTATACAGAAACCTATCAGCGTTATCGACAAGCTGATTACAAAGGTGTAACACAAGCTTGCAATGTTTCTGCTTTGCGCTATCCGAATGGTCGTCATCGTTCTAAATTCCTCTTCCTTCAGGCAGCCTCTCAACTGCAACAAGGAAATCAGAAAGAGTTTCTAGAAGGACTAAAAGTATTGGTCAAAACCTATCCGGAGGCAGAAATATCAGATTTGGCAGCCCATGTTCTGAAAGGTGTGCAAGAGGGCCGATTACTCAGCAAAGAGACACAAACGTTTGGTAGCATCTGGAAAAGACGTCATGTCGCTGCCGACAACCACTCGCCTTTGTTGAATGATACGCTGGGTGACAATCAGTTGCAATCTGATGCTTTCAGTGACGCACGTAGTGGTGAGTATCTTTTTCTACTGGCTTATGAAGAGGGAAGTGTAGATGAGAATCGGTTGCTTTATGAAGTGGCTCGCTATAATTTCTCTTCTTTTCTGGTGAAGAACTTCGACTTGAATTTTGTACATGAACGTGGTATCGGTATGTTATGTATCTCTCCTTTCAATAATTATGATGAGGCACACCATTATTTCCGTCGTCTTTATGCTGATGTGTCGATGGCTCAGCGTCTGACCGGTTTGCGGGCGGTAGTTATTTCTAAGGAAAACTATGAACGATTGTTGGCTCAATATAGTTTTGAGGAGTATGATACCTTCTTCCGAACCCATTTTGCTACCATTCCGGAGCCACAAATTGAAGGCTACACGCTGGACGAACCGTTGCAAAATATCCTAGAAGAAGAGGAATCGGAAGAGAAAACAGAAGAAAATCCTTCGGAAAAGCAGGAGGATGAGGAAAATGGAGTTATCTTTGAGGACTGAAACATTATAAAGACTTACAATGAAGAAAGACAAATTGCTTTGGGTGGATGATGAAATAGACCTGTTGCGCCCTCACATACTTTTCTTGCAGAACAAAGGTTATGAAGTGGATACTGTAACCAATGGCCAAGATGCACTGAAACGTTGCAAGTCTAACTCCTACGACTTGATTCTGTTGGATGAACATATGCCGGGACTTACCGGATTGGAAACCTTGCCACTGATAAAGGATATTTGTCCTACCGTTCCCGTTATCATGATTACCAAAAGCGAGGAGGAGAATATCATGGATATGGCCATCGGGAAAAAGATGGCCGACTATCTTATCAAACCGGTCAATCCCAATCAGATTCTCTTGTCGCTGAAAAAGAATTTGCATCGTCACGACATTGTCAGCGAGGTTACACAGAGTGGTTATCAGCAAAACTTTGGAAAGATTGGAATGCAAATCAATGACTCCCTTACCGCTGACGATTGGAAAGAACTATATCGAAGGCTGGTCTACTGGGAGTTGGAACTGGAACATAGTGAAGGCCCTATGGGGGAGATGCTTGCCATGCAGAAAAGTGAAGCCAATGCTGCCTTTGCCAAGTACGTCAAGCGTAACTATCTTACTTGGATGAAGAATATTTCTCTTCCGCCTTCAGAAGCAGATCGTCCACTGATGAGTCCTGACTTGTTCAGTCGCACACTTTTTCCACTGATTGATGCCGGTGAGAAGATTTTCTTTATCGTGATTGATAATTTCCGCTATGACCAATGGCGTGTGTTGGCAGAGGAACTCTCCAAATCGTTCACACTAGATGAGCAACTCTACTACAGCATTCTTCCTACAGCTACTCAATATGCTCGCAATGCCATTTTTTCCGGTTTGATGCCCGACCGAATTGCAAGCCTTTTCCCCAATCTTTGGGTAGATGAAGAGGAAGAAGAAAGTAAAAATGTGAATGAAGCACCACTCATTCAAACCCTGTTTGACCGCTACCGACGTAAACATACCTTCTCGTATCACAAACTGAACGATGCAGTCGGGGTGGAGAAACTGATAGCTCAACTACCCTCTTTGTCACAGAATGATGTAAATGTGGCAGTTCTGAACTTTATAGATATGTTGAGTCACAGCCGTACCGAAAACAAGATGATTCGGGAGTTGGCTTCCGACGAAGCGGCCTATCGAAGCATTACCCTCTCTTGGTTTCGTCACTCTCCGCTCAATGAACTCTTTAAGGCATTGGCCGCCCGTAAATATACAGTGGTGGTGACGACCGATCACGGAAGCATTCGGGTGGATAATCCTGTAAAGGTGCAGAGTAATGGAAAAGAGATAAACTCCAACCTTCGTTACAAACTCTCACGGAACATGACTTACAATCCCAAACAAGTGTTTGAGGTAGAGCGTCCGGCTGATGCCCATCTGCCGGCTCCTAATGTGAGTACCCGCTACATCTTTGCAACCGGAAAGGACTTTTTTGCTTATCCTAATAACTTCAACCATTATGTGAGTTATTACACCGATACGTTTCAGCATGGAGGTATCTCGATGGAAGAGATGATTATTCCCCTCATTGTCATGCGAAGCTGACACTTTGATTGTTGAATTTCTAATAAACTATACATATGAATATCAAGATTCAATCTTTAGAACAGATTCAAGATGCCGCCCGCCAATTTGTAGAGGCCATGGGCGACAATACCGTTTTTGCCTTCTACGGAAAGATGGGGGCAGGAAAGACTACCTTTATCAAAGCCATTTGTGAGATTCTGGGTGTGGACGATGTGATTACTTCGCCCACCTTTGCCATTGTCAACGAGTATCGCTCCGATTTGGCAGGCGAATTGGTTTATCATTTCGATTTCTATCGTATCAAAAAGCTGGAAGAGGTGTATGACATGGGCTACGAGGATTACTTCTATAGCGGCGCTCTCTGTTTCATCGAGTGGCCGGAACTGATTGAAGAACTGTTACCCGGTAACACCGTGAAGGTGAGTATAGTAGAGACGGACAATGGCGGACGCGAAGTTACGCTGGAGGGAATGGAATAACCTCGATTTCTTCTACTCATGAATCACTATATCATTCAGGGTATCTTTGCTCTTGCCGGAGTCGTCGCTTTACTGGCTGCTCTGCTGAACTGGGATTGGTTCTTTACCTCTCGCAATGCCCGCTTAGTGGTGGATAATGTCGGTCGCCGCCAGGCACGTCTCTTTTATGGTTTGCTAGGCTTGGTACTGATTGCTGCTGCACTATTTTTCTTCTTGCATACTCCGTCATAGGCTTTTACCTGTGTAGTGAGTAGTCTATGCCAGATAAACAGTTCTTGAGAGTGTGTGGAGAACAGTAAAAGGGAATCTTTTACCTCTCTTGAAGTGATAAAAATGAGAAAAAATCCTTGCTATCCTTACAAATTATAACCGTTAGGAGGATTTTTCTCGTTAATTTGTTTGCAGTTTTCTGTAGAACGCTTACCTTTGCGGCCAATAATACAAAAAACAAGAACAGAAGTATGAAGCTACATACCAATATCAACCTAACAGTCGTGCATATTGACAGCCTCGTGGTCGTGGAGCCGGGAGTGTGAGAAAGGTTGTGTAGGTATCTGCCTGCTTCGTTAATAATTAGTATATGAGCCTTTCTCACCGTAACAGTGAGAAAGGCTTTTTAATAAACAAAGGAAACCAAATGAAACATCAGTTACGCAGCGCAGTCTGCACCGAAGGTCGCCGTATGGCAGGCGCCCGCGCTCTGTGGGTGGCCAACGGCATGAAACGAGAACAGTTCGGTAAACCCATCATTGCCATTGTAAACTCATTTACACAGTTTGTCCCCGGACATACCCATTTGCATGAAGCAGGGCAAATCGTGAAGGCCGAAATCGAAAAGTTGGGGTGCTACGCTGCAGAGTTCAATACCATTGCCATCGACGACGGTATCGCCATGGGTCACGACGGTATGCTCTACTCACTGCCTAGCCGTGACATCATTGCCGACTCGGTGGAGTATATGTGTAACGCGCACAAGGCAGACGCTATGATTTGCATCAGCAACTGCGACAAGATTACGCCGGGAATGCTGATGGCTGCCATGCGACTGAACATTCCCGCTGTTTTCGTCAGCGGTGGCCCGATGGAGGCCGGTAAATGGAAAGGCGAGAATCTCGACCTGATTGCCGCTATGGTGAAAGGTGCTGACAAAAGTGTGAACGATGAAGAATTGGCCGAGGTAGAGAATCGTGCCTGCCCCGGGTGCGGATGTTGTTCGGGCATGTTTACTGCTAACTCCATGAACTCGCTGACCGAGGCCATCGGCCTCTCACTGCCGGGCAACGGAACCATTCTTGCCACTCACGTCAATCGCAAGGAACTGATGAAACAGGCTGCTCGTCAGATTGTCAAGAATGCTTTGGCTTACTATGAAGATGGCGACGAGAGCGTATTGCCTCGCAACATTGCCACACGGGAAGCTTTCCTCAATGCTATGACACTGGATATTGCCATGGGAGGTTCTACCAATACCATCTTGCACTTGTTGGCTGTAGCTCAGGAGGCTGAGGCCGACTTCACCATGCAGGACATCGACGCATTGAGCCGCCGTGTGCCTTGCCTCTGCAAACTGGCTCCCAATACAGCCAAGTACAGCGTGGAAGATTGTGGTCGGGCAGGAGGTATCCTCGGTATTCTTGGTGAACTGGCCAAAGGCGGTTTGCTCCATCTGGACTGCAAGCGTGTGGATGGTGCTACATTAGGTGAAGATATCCAACGTTACAATATTATCCAAGATACCATTGACCCGGAAGCTGCTCGCATCTACGGTAGCGCTCCGGCCGGTAAGTTCTGCAACCAACTGGGTGCACAGAATACCGTTTGGCCAAGCCTCGACACAGACCGTGCTACCGGCTGCATCCGCGACCTGGAACATGCTTACACCAAAGACGGTGGCTTGGCTGTACTCTTCGGAAACATTGCTCAAGACGGTTGTGTGGTGAAGACTGCCGGTGTGGACGAAAGCATCTGGAAGTTCTCCGGCCCGGCTAAGGTGTTTGACTCTCAGGAAGATGCCTGTGATGGTATTCTGGGTGGTAAGGTGCAGAAGGGTGACGTGGTTGTCATCACGCACGAAGGTCCCAAGGGCGGTCCAGGTATGCAAGAGATGCTCTATCCCACCTCTTATATAAAGAGTATGCACATGGGTAAGGAGTGTGCTTTGATTACTGACGGACGTTTCTCCGGCGGTACTTCCGGTCTTAGTATCGGACACATCAGTCCCGAAGCCGCAGCCGGTGGAAACATTGGTAAGCTGGTGGATGGTGACATCATTGAGATAGACATCCCTAATCGTACCATCAACGTGAAGCTGACAGACGAAGAATTGGCTGCCCGCCCGCAACAACCACTGAAGCGCAACCGTGTGGTAAGTAAGTCATTGCGTGCCTACGCTCAAAGCGTCAGTTCGGCAGACAAGGGAGGAGTGAGAATAATTAAATAGTTGATAGTTCGTAGTTGATAATTAAAGGAGTGTACGAACGACCAATTATCAATTATCAACTGTCAACTATCAACTGTCAACTATCAACTGTCAACTATCAACTATAGAATTATGTCAAAGACATTGATTACTGGTGCAGAAGCATTGATGCGTTCCCTGGAACATCAGGGAGTGAAGACGCTGTTCGGCTATCCGGGCGGTAGTATCATGCCTGTGTTTGATGCTCTGTACGACCATCGTGATACATTGAACCATATATTGGTACGCCACGAACAGGGTGCTGCTCATGCTGCTCAAGGCTTTGCCCGAGTATCGGGTGAGGTGGGAGTGTGTCTTGTTACCAGCGGCCCCGGTGCCACCAATACCATTACCGGCATTGCCGATGCCATGATAGACAGTACGCCCATTGTGGTGATTGCCGGACAGGTTGGCACGAGCTTTCTGGGTACAGATGCTTTTCAAGAGGTAGACCTTGTGGGCATCACACAGCCTATCGCGAAGTGGAGCTATCAGATTCGTCGTGCCGAAGATGTACCTTGGGCAGTGGCTCGCGCTTTCTACATTGCCAAGAGTGGACGCCCCGGCCCCGTGGTGCTCGACTTTGCCAAGAATGCTCAGGTTGAGAAAGCAGAATACGTACCCACCAAGATAGACTTTGTACGCAGCTATGTTCCCGTTCCCGAGATAGACGAAGAGGCCATCCGCCAGGCAGCTGACTTGATAAACGGTGCCGAGCGTCCTCTCGTTCTGGTTGGTCAGGGCGTAGAACTAGGTAATGCGCAAGAAGAACTGAAAGCCTTCATCGAGAAAGCCGAACTTCCTGCCGGTCGTACACTGCTGGGCCTTTCTGCCTTGCCGAGTGACCATCCGCTGAACAAAGGCATGCTGGGAATGCACGGAAACCTTGGACCCAACATCAACACCAACAAGTGCGACGTGCTGATTGCCGTAGGTATGCGTTTCGACGACCGTGTGACCGGCAACCTGGCCACCTATGCCAAGCAGGCCAAGATTATTCATTTCGACATCGACCCGGCAGAGATAAACAAGAACGTAAAGGTCGACCTCGCCGTGTTGGGCAACTGCAAGGAGACGCTTGCCGCTGTTACCGCCTTGCTGAAACCGGCCAAGCATACCGAGTGGATAGAAAGTTTCCGCACCTATGAGGAGATTGAACAAGAAAAAGTCATCAACCTGGAACTGAAACCCGGTCATGAAGAGTTGACCATGGGTGAAGTAGCCCGTGCCGTGAGTGAGGCAGCCAACAACGAGGCTATTTTGGTGACAGACGTTGGTCAGAACCAGATGCTCTCTGCCCGTTACTTCAAGTACACCAAGAACCGCAGCATTGTCACTTCCGGCGGATTGGGAACAATGGGCTTCGGCCTGCCCGCTGCCATCGGAGCCACGTTTGGTCGTCCCGATAGAACCGTTTGCGTCTTCATGGGCGATGGTGGTTTGCAGATGAACTTGCAGGAGTTTGGTACCATCATGGAGCAGAAAGCTCCCGTCAAGATGGTGTTGCTAAACAACAACTACCTGGGCAATGTACGCCAGTGGCAAGCCATGTTTTTCAACCGTCGTTACTCCTTTACCCCGATGCTGAACCCCGACTACATGAAGATTGCTTCGGCCTACGAGATACCCTCACGCCGTGTCTTCAACCGTGAGGAGTTGCAGGAGGCCATTAAGGAGATGTTGACTACTGACGGTCCCTTCCTCCTGGAAGCCTGCGTAGAGCAAGAGGGCAACGTCATGCCGATGACCCCTCCGGGTGGTTCGGTAAACCAAATGCTGTTGGAGTGTTAACGATTTATGATTTATGATTTTTGATTTTTGATTTGAGATTTCTAACTGCTTGCAAACTACGGACTCTCAAATCACAAATCACAAATCATAAAT
>JAGATY010000055.1 GCA_017621035.1 Bacteroides sp.
GCATACGAAGAGTTCTTTGAAGGTTACGCAACGCGCAGAAGGATAATGCAGTAGATAACTAACTAAATCGTAACCTATTACTATCAAGAGCAATTAACCTACGCTCATTTCCAATAAATTACACTCTTTTCGTAACTTCTAGTTAGCAAAGATACATCTTTTATTATGAATAGCCAAAGGAAACTTGAAAATTCTGCAAAACATTTGGTGCCAGAATCAATCTTTAAGGCTTTGTTGACTCCATATGACTATCCAATATGATATTTTGTTGATTGACCGATAGGGATGGATCCACATCGCATACCTAATTTGGCATCAGTTTAACAACCTCTGTTTTGATCTTTGGGATGAAGCTCCCTGTTTTCGCTATCATCTTTGTTGCGAAAACATTTCTTGAACTCACAAAAAAACTCTCTAAATTTCAGAAGGTCACCCAAGGGTCACTTTAAGCGTTCTATGTTCACCTTATGTTCACCAAGAAAAGAAAAAGCACTTACGAGAAACTCGCAACTGCTTGATTTTTAAAGTGGACCAGCCTGGGCTTGAACCAGGGACCTCCAGATTATGAGTCTGTTGCTCTAACCAACTGAGCTACAAGTCCGGTAAAGGTATTGTTCCCTTTAGCGAGTGCAAAAGTAGAACAAATCTGCGACATCTGCAAAAGTTGACGCGCTTTTTTTGATAAAAAGACTTAATTCAACCAACTATCAGAGATTTTAATTGTAACTTTGCAAAACCAATTATCAATTGTACCATCTATGGATTATACAAAGCTAACAAATGTTTTTACAGGCTTAACCGATAAAGAAGTGCTGGAAAGTAGGGAAGAGCATGGCATGAACCTGCTAACTCCCCCTAAGAAAGCTTCCATGTGGAAACTTTATCTCGAAAAATTCAACGACCCCGTTATACGAATCCTGCTGGTAGCAGCCTTTTTCTCGCTCGTTATCTCCATTATCGAAGGGGAATATGCAGAAACCATTGGTATCTTTTTCGCCATCTTCCTGGCTACAGGCATCGGTTTCTATTTTGAATATGATGCCAACAAGAAGTTTGAACTGCTGAATGCGGTGGGCGAAGAGACCCCTGTAACTGTACGCAGAAATGGGAAAATACAAGAGATTCCACGCAAGGAAGTGGTGGTGGGCGACATTGTCATTCTGAATACCGGCGAGGAAGTGCCGGCCGATGGAGTACTGACAGAGGCCATTTCCCTGCAAATAAACGAATCAAACCTTACCGGAGAGTTGATGGTGAACAAGACTACCGACGAGGATTCGTTCGATGAAGAAGCAACCTACCCCAGCAATGAAGTAATGAGAGGTACCACCGTAACCGACGGTCATGGCACGATGCAAGTAGTGAGAGTGGGCGATGCAACGGAAATTGGTAAGGTAGCCCAGCAAGCCACCGAACAGAACCAGGAGGAAACTCCACTCAACATTCAGTTGGGCAAGTTGGCCAAATTCATCGAGAAGGTGGGATTCACCATCGCCGGACTTACCTTTATTATATTTACAGGAAAGGACTTGTACCAATATCTGTCGGTGACCGACATCACCGGTTGGCACGAATGGTTGCACATAGCACGCATTGTCTTGAAATACTTCATGATGGCCGTTACGCTGATTGTGGTAGCAGTGCCCGAAGGTCTCCCCATGAGTGTTACCTTGAGTTTGGCATTGAACATGCGCCGAATGCTGAAGACCAACAACTTGGTGCGCAAGATGCATGCTTGCGAAACCATGGGAGCCATCACCGTTATCTGTACCGACAAGACGGGTACACTAACCCAAAACCTGATGCAGGTGCACGAAGCCAAAGTGGATGAAAGTCAGATGGATGTAGTAGCCGAAGGCATCAGTGCCAACTCTACGGCCTTCCTCGAAGAAGCCGAAGAGGGCAAGAAACCATCAGGTGTAGGAAATCCTACAGAAGTAGCTCTGCTCTTGTGGTTGAACTCCCAAGGCAAGGACTATGCCGAGTTACGCGAAAAGGCTCAAATAGTAAACCAATTGACTTTCTCTACTGAACGGAAGTACATGGCCACTTTGGTCAACTCCCCCATCAAGCAAAAGAAAGTATTGTATGTAAAGGGAGCTCCCGAAATAGTGATGGGTAAATGCAACCTCCCTGCTGAAACCATCGCCCAATACAATGCCCAACTTTTGGCCTACCAGAACATGGCCATGCGTACTTTAGGC